>NZ_JAESPG010000051.1:0-12446 GCF_016756915.1 Pseudomonas sp. HB05 | reverse complement strand
TCAAGCACCATGCTGGCAGCGTGCAGCTTGAACTCGCGGGTATAGACCTTTCTTTCGTTCATGGAACCTCCAAGTTGGCGAAATCATATCGCCCTTAAGAGGTGTCCGGAATTATTAGGCCAGTTCAAGCTCGCTCCCACAAAGTTGCCAGGGTATTCACAGATGCGGTGGCCGCCACAGATTCGATGTGGGAGCGAGCCTGCTCGCGATGAAGGCAACGCGCTCGTCGCTACCGATAAACCCCATCTTTCCCATGCCCAACCATCGCCCGGTTGCTGCGCAGGCTGATCATCGACTTGATGTCGATCCATTCGATGCCCTGGGCCTTGAGCTTGGGCAGTTCGCGTTCGAGCACGGCCAGGGTCTGCGGGTAGGGGTGGCCGATCATCACGGCCGAGCCTTGCCGGCGGGCCAGGTCGATGGCGGTCTGGAGCTGATGGGCGATGGCGGCTTCGGTGCGCTCGTCATCGAGGAATACATCCCGCGACACGCTGGCGAGGCCGATCTTCTGCGCTTCGGCGGCAGCGACGGTCTGGGCGCTGGTGCGGCTGTCGACGAAAAACTTGTGCCGCTGCTGCAGATTCGCCATCAACCACGCCATGGCTTGGGGCTGGGCGGTCATGCGGCTGCCCATGTGGTTGTTGATGCCGGAGGTGTAGGGTACGGCGGCAAACGCGGCGTCGAGGCGCTTGCCCAGTTCTTCGATGGGCAAATCCGGATGCCAGGCGAACGGCCCGGTGGCCGGGTCCATGGGCATATGCAGCATGACCAGCTTGCCGGCGCGATGGGCCTCGCGGGCGAATTCGGCGGCGTGGGGCGTGTCAGGCATGATCGCGGCGGTGACCGGGCCGGGGAGGGCCAGGACCTGGCGATCCCGAGGCAGGTTTTGCCCCAGGTCGTCGATGATCAGGCTCAGGTAAGCCTTGTGCGGCGAGGAGGGTGTGGCGGGGGCCGCGTCAACGGCCCCCGCCAGCAGGCACAGCAGGATGAAGAGGCAACGCAGGCCCATCTCAGCGGCCGGACGTGATGTTCAATCCTTTGAGCAGGCTCAAGGCCTGTGCCAACTGATAATCGTCATCCTGCGGCATCGGCTTGGCCTTGGCACCGGAACCGGTCGGTTTGTCGGCGCCGCCGTTGCCATTGCCCAGGTGACCTTGCAGGTCGGCTTCCTTGAAGTACTCGCTGTCCGCCTCGCTGGTGATCTTGGCCTTGCGCACTTCGATGTCTGGGACGATGCCCTGGGCCTGGATGGAGCGGCCATTCGGTGTGAAGTACAGCGCGGTGGTGATCTTCAGGGCGCGGTCGTTGTTCAGCGGCAACACGGTCTGCACCGAGCCCTTGCCGAAGCTGGTGGTGCCCATGACCACGCCGCGCTTCTGATCCTGCAGGGCGCCGGCGACGATTTCCGAAGCCGAGGCGCTGCCGCCATTGATCAGCACCACCAACGGCACGGCTTCGCTCAGGTCGTTGCCGGTGGCCGAGAAGCGCAGTTCGGAATTGGCGATGCGACCCTTGGTGTAGACGATCAAGCCCTTGGTGATGAAGTGGTCCACCACTTCCACCGCTGATTGCAGCACGCCGCCGGGGTTGTTGCGCAGGTCCAGGACCAGGCCGTTGAGTTTCTTGCCGTTGTCCTTGCGCAGCTTGGCCAGGGCCTTGGCGACTTCTTCGCCGGTCTTGACCTGGAATTGGGTGATGCGGATGTAGCCGTAGCCTGATTCCAGCAGTTGGCTCTTCACGCTCTTGACCTGGATGACCGCCCGCGTGAGCGTCACGTCGAACGGCGTGCCACCGTCGCGTACCAGGGTCAGGGTGATCTTCTGGCCGATCTTGCCGCGCATCTTGTCCACGGCTTCGGTCATGCTCTGGCCGCGTGTCGGTTGGCCGTTGATCTTGACGATGAAGTCACCGGCCTGGATGCCGGCCTTGGAAGCAGGGGTGTCGTCGATGGGCGAGACGACTTTGACGAAGCCGTCTTCGCTGCCGACCTCTATACCCAGGCCGCCGAATTCGCCGCTGGTGCTTTCCTGCAGCTCGGCAAAGTCGTCCGGCCCCAGGTAGGCGGAGTGCGGGTCAAGGTTGCTGAGCATGCCCTTGATGGCGTTTTCCAGCAGCATCTTGTCGTCCACCGGTTCGACGTACGCGGCTTTGATCCGGTCCATGACCTCGGCAAAGGTGCGCAGTTCGTCCAGCGGCAACGGTGCCTTGGTAGTCGCGGCCGTGGCGGCGGGTGCCGACGGGGCCGGCTCGGCGGCGAAAGCCAGGGGCGCGCCGATCACGAGGGCGATCGTCAGGGCCAGCGAGGTGAGGCGGGACAAATGCAGCATGTCGAACGAACTCCTGAGTTGGATGGGCGCGCTTATCCTTGCGCACGACACCATTGGGCCGGGTCACTGGGGCGACCCTGCTGGCGAATAGCGAAATACAGTGCTGGCGTATCCTGCCCGCCACTGTTGCCGACCGTTGAGATGGACTCGCCGGCCTTGACCACATCCCCCGCCGATTTGAGCAGGGTCTGGTTGTGGCCGTAAAGGCTCAGGTATCCATTGCCGTGATCGAGGATCACCAGCAAGCCGGCGCCGCGCAGCCAATCGGCAAACACCACACGCCCGCCATGTACGGCATGCACCTGGCTTCCGGCGGAGGCGCTGATCATCACGCCGTCCCACTTGGTGCGGGTATCGTCGCCGCGGGTTTCACCGAAGCGCGCAAGTAATCGACCATTGACCGGCCATGGAAGTTTGCCTCGGGCCGAAGCAAAAGCGCCGCCGAAGGTTTCACCGTCACTGGAAACCAGTGCGCCGGGGCTGGATTTTGCAGATTTGCGCGGTGCGTCGCCGGCGTCCGCGTCGGCCTGGGCTTCACGTAACCGCTTTTTTTCGGCTTCCTGCTGGGCGATCAGCGCTTTCTGGCGCGCTTCTTCTGCCTCACGGGCCTGGCGAGCCAGGGTTTCTTCGATGGTTTTCAACACATTGGCCAGTTCGGCCTGGTCTTGCTCGCGGGCCTTGAGCTTGCTGTCTCGGGCCTTTACGTCATCGTTGAGCTTGGCCAGGGCCACCTGGCGCTCCTTGCGGACCTTTTCGAGTTCTTCGCGCTGGGTGTCGAGGCTGCTTTTCTGCACCAGCAACTGGGCTTGCTGCAACTCGATGTCTTTTTCGACATTGGCCAGCTGGCGCAGGGTTTCGTTGAAGTTCTTGAGCTGCTCCAGGCGGGCCTGGCTCAGGTAGTCGTAATAAGTGAGGGTGCGGGCGAATTTCTCGGGGTTCTGCTGGTTGAGCAGCAGCTTGAGGTATTCCTGGCGCCCGTTCTGGTAGGCCGCCCGAGCCTGGATGGCGATCAGCTTTTGCTGTTCAGTGCGCGCGCTCTGGAGTTTTTTTTTCTCACCATCGAGTCGCTGCAGCTCGGATTCGCTTTTCTTCAGTTCTTTCTGCAGGGCGTCGACCTGCTTTTCCAGCTTGCCCATCTCGGTCTCGGTGCCGCGCAGGTCTTTCTGCACGCTGGATTTTTCTTCCTGCAGCTTGTTCAGCAGCTTTTTCAGCTCGGCAATGTCCTGGCGCGTGGCTTCCAACTGTTGTTGGGTTTGCGCGCGCTCGTCGGCGAAGGCCGGTTGGAGCAGGCAGGTCAGGGCAAGGGCTATCAGGACGCGAAGCATAGAGGCGGGCGACACCAGGGAAAGGGACGGCCTAGTATGCCCGCCCCACGCTGCAAAAAAAACGCCCATTTGGGGCTGTGTGATAACTGGCCGAAAAAACACCAAAAACCATTGTGGGAGCAAAAACACCAAAAACCATTGTGGGAGCGAGCTTGCTGTGGCGAGGGAGCTGGCTCCCGCTGGGCTGCGAAGCAGCCCCTCGACAAGATCAAGCCAGAAGCATCTGCGACGGGAGCAAGCTCCCTCGCCACAAAAGCCCTGCTCAATGCTGCGACGCCTGGTCAGACCAGGATCGAGGTCCCGGTCATCTCCGCCGGCTTTTCCATGCCCAGCAACATCAGCATGGTCGGGGCCACGTCAGCCAGCACGCCGCCGTCACGGACCTTGAAATCGCGCTTGCCGACATAGATGAACGGCACCGGCTCGGTGGTATGGGCGGTGTGGGCCTGGCCGGTGGACTCGTCGGACATCTGCTCGACGTTGCCATGGTCCGCCGTGATCAGGGCTTCGCCACCGACTTTCTCCAGGGCGTCGACGATGCGACCCACGCAAGTGTCCAGGCATTCCACCGCCTTGACCGCTGCGTCGAACACGCCGCTGTGGCCGACCATGTCGCCGTTGGCGTAGTTCACCACGATCACGTCGTAGCGCTGGTTCTCGATGGCATCGACGATGCGGTCGGTCACTTCCGGCGCGCTCATTTCCGGCTGTAGGTCGTAGGTGGCGACTTTCGGCGATGGGATCAGGATGCGTTCTTCGCCTGGGAAGGGTTCTTCACGGCCGCCGGAGAAGAAGAATGTCACGTGGGCGTACTTTTCGGTTTCGGCGATGCGCAGCTGGGTCTTGCCGTTTTTCGCCAGGTAATCGCCCAGCACGTTTTCCAGGCTGCCGGCGGCGAAGGCCGATGGCGCGGGAATGCTGGCGGCGTATTGGGTCAGCATCACGAAACCGGCCAGTTTCGGCTGGCGGGCGCGCTCGAACTCCTTGAAATCGTCTTCGACGAATACACGGGTCAATTCGCGGGCTCGGTCGGCGCGGAAGTTCATGAACACCACGGCGTCGCCGTCCTCGACTTTTACCGGCTCGCCGATAGTGGTGGCCTTGACGAATTCGTCGCTTTCGCCGCGTTCATAGGCGGCTTGCAGGCCTTCTTGGGCGGTGGCGGCGTGGAATTCGGCATTGCCGTCGACGATCAGGTTGTAGGCCTGGGCGACGCGGTCCCAGCGATTGTCACGGTCCATGGCGAAGTAGCGGCCGATCAGGCTGGCAATCCGGCCCTTGCCCAGCGCCTTGAAGGTGTCGTCCAGCAACGTGATCGACGACTCGGCGCTCTTCGGCGGCGTGTCGCGACCGTCGAGGAAGGCGTGCAGGTAGATGTTTTGGGCGCCGCGCTTGGCGGCCAATTCGGCCATGGCGACCAGGTGATCCTGGTGGCTGTGCACACCGCCATCGGACAGCAGGCCCATGAAATGCACGGCCTTGCCGGCGGCCACGGCTTTATCCACCGCGGCGCAGATGGTCGGGTTCTCGAAGAATTCGCCATCGCGGATCGACTTGGTCACCCGGGTGAAATCCTGATACACCACGCGGCCCGCGCCAAGGTTCATGTGGCCGACTTCGGAGTTGCCCATCTGCCCGTCGGGCAGGCCTACATCCATGCCGCTGCCGGAGATCAAGCCGTTCGGCACGGTGGCCCACAGGCGATCCAGTACAGGCTTGCTGGCCGCGTATACGGCGTTGGATTCGTGGCTGTCACTGTGACCGAAGCCGTCCAGAATCATCAGGACCAAAGGTTTAGGCGTGGTAGTCATGGAATCCACTCGTGGCTGGTTGAAAGAAGACGATGGAAAAGGGACGGGCAGTTTAAAGGTAAGTTCCGGTGCCGTCACCGCCGGGCGGGGTTTGGCCGGCCTTGTGTGCTGTGTATACTGGCCGACATTTTAACGCCCTGGAACCTCCTTCGATGGTTGCTCACCTGATTCAATTTGCCACTAACCACTACATTCTCGTCGGTATCTTCGTCGTACTGTTGGCGTTGCTGTTGGCCCATACGATGCAGGGCGGCGGACGCAGCCTGAGCACTGGCGAGCTGACCGCGCTGGTCAACAAGGATGCCGGCGTGGTGGTCGATATCCGCCCGAGCAAGGAATACGCCGCCGGTCACATTGTCGGCGCGCTGAACATTCCGCAGGACAAACTGATCGCGCGCGTTGGCGAACTGGAAAAGCACAAGGCCAAGACGCTGATCCTGGTGGACGCCCAAGGCCAGCAGGCCGGTACCCTTGCCCGCGAACTGATGAAGTCCGGCTTCACTGCCGCCAAACTGTCCGGTGGCGTTGCGAGCTGGAAAGCCGACAATCTGCCCCTGGTGAAGTGAATGCCCCACGTAGTTGTCTACTCCAGCGATTACTGCCCCTATTGCTCCCGAGCCAAGCACTTGCTCCAGAGCAAAGGCGTGGCTTTCGAAGAGATCAAGGTCGACGGCAAGCCGCAACTGCGCGCCGAAATGACCCAGAAGGCCCGGCGTACCTCCGTGCCGCAGATCTGGATCGGCGACACCCACGTGGGCGGTTGCGATGATCTGTACGCCCTGGAGCGCGCCGGCAAGCTCGACGCGCTGCTCAAGGCCTGAATTCCTATCAACAGAACTGAAGTAAGAAGGATCTGCGATGACTGACCAACAGAACACTGCTGCCACTGAAGAAGAAGCCGCACCGCAATTCTCCTTGCAGCGCATTTATGTCCGCGACCTGTCCTTCGAGGCCCCGAAAAGCCCGGCGATCTTTCGCCAGCAGTGGGAGCCGAGCGTAGGCCTGGACCTGAACACCCGTCAGAAAGCCCTGGAAGACGATTTCCACGAAGTGGTGCTGACCCTGTCGGTTACCGTGAAAAACGGTGACGAAGTGGCTTTTATCGCCGAAGTGCAACAGGCCGGGATCTTCCTGATCAAGAACCTCGATGCCGCTTCGATGAGCCACACCCTGGGCGCGTTCTGCCCCAACATCCTGTTCCCGTACGCTCGCGAAACCCTGGACAGCCTGGTGACCCGCGGTTCGTTCCCGGCCCTGATGCTGGCCCCGGTGAACTTCGATGCCCTGTACGCGCAAGAGCTGCAGCGCATGCAAGAGGAAGGCGGCGCGACCGTTCAGTAAACGGTCGACGCAAGTCCAATGTGGGAGCGGGCTTGCTCGCGAAGGCTATGGGTCAGTGACATTGATGCCAACTGACACTCCGTCTTCGCGAGCAAGCCCGCTCCCACATTTGTTATGCGGTGTTATTGAAAGCCGTTCTGCCGCCACGCCTCGTAAACCGCTACCGCCACGGTGTTGGACAGGTTCAGGCTGCGACAGCCTTCGCGCATCGGCAGGCGCAAGCGTTGCTCCGCCGGCAGGGCGTCGAGCACTTCGGCTGGCAGGCCGCGGCTCTCGGGGCCGAACAGGAACGCATCACCGGCGACGAAGCTGGCGTCATGGAACGGCCGCGAGCCCTTGGTAGTGAAAGCGAACAGGCGTGGATGCCCCAGGCTCTCCAGGCAACTGGCCAGGTCGGCGTGCCGCTGCAAAGTGGCATACTCGTGATAGTCGAGGCCGGCGCGGCGCAGGCGCTTGTCGTCCATGTCGAAGCCCAGCGGTTCGATCAAATGCAGGTGGCAGCCACTGTTGGCGCACAGCCTGATGACGTTGCCGGTATTCGGCGGGATTTCCGGTTGAAAAAGGATGACGTGAAACATGCACGGCTCCGCAGATGAAGATGAGCGGCATTCTACGCCGCAAACTGATCGACGTTCGAAGCTAATGCCTCGGGTGATGGGCTCGTTGGCGATTTTCGGCATGATGATCGGGTTGATGATCGGCCGCCTGACCACACCCGAGCCGAGCGTGCTGCAGCAGGTCGAGGTCACCAACGGCGGGCTGGTAGCCTGGTTCAACAACGAACCCAAGTTGCACGGGGAAATCATCGACGGCTCGGTGGCGCTGTTGTTCGACGCAGAGGGGTCACCGCAGAAGGGCCAGCTCAAGCTCAACGGCAAGGACGTGAATTGGCGGGTGCGGTTGAGTGACAAGGGCTTGTTGCTGACGCTGGTGGCGGCGCGTTCGTTGCGAGGGGAGTGGGCCGGCAGCGAAGTCGATGACCGCTGGCGGCTGGAGATCCGTCTCCAGGAGCAATAAAAGAGGGAATCCCCGGCCTGCCTGTACCAAGGTCCCCAAAACGGGAGGGCTCGCGCTCGGCGCAGGGCCCTGGGTGTAAAGAAGGGAAACCTTGACCTGCCTGTATCAAGGCCCCCAAAACAGTGGGCTAGATGAGCCCGGTATAAAAGAGGGGAATCCCCGGCCTGCCTGTACCAAGGTCCCCAAAACTGGGTAGTGATCTAGCTATTGCAGGGGGCGTGCCAGTTTTAAACGGCTTGTCACAAAAACATTGTTGTAGATGCGCAAAGCCCCGTAATCCGGGGCTTTTGCTTTTGTTTGTGCGGTTTTTTTCGAACTGGGTCGATTGGTTTTGGCTGGAGGTGCATGTGCAATTGCGGTTCGTAGTGCATTGATGCGGTGCACGAAGCTTTTAAAAGCATCGTCGGATCGCCGCCCGGAGCAAGCTCGCTCCCACAGGACGGCGGTGATAGTCGCAACACCGCAAAACCTTGTGGGAGCGAGCTTGCTCGCGATTGGGCCTTCAAATTCAGCGAAGGGTCAAAGGCTGATCAGCCCTCATCCCCCTCGTCATCATCCCCGCCATCAACCTTCATCCCCAATTCCTTGATCTTGCGGGTCAAGGTATTGCGGCCCCAGCCCAGCAGCACGGCGGCGTCGCGGCGGCGGCCGGCGGTGTGCTTGAGAGCGGTTTCGATCATGATGCGTTCGAAGCTCGGCACGGCGCTGTCCAGAAGGCTCGATTGGCCGCGGGCCAGCGCCTGGTCAGCCCACTGGCGCAGGGCCTGTTCCCAGTTGGTCACCGGCGCCGAATCCTGTGGCAGGCTCAACAGTTCCGGTGGCAGGTCGCTGATATGCACTTCGCGACCCGACGCCATCACCGTGATCCAACGGCAAGTGTTCTCCAACTGACGGACGTTGCCGGGCCATGGCAGGTTCTTGAGGTATTCCTCGGTTTCGTTCTTGAGCAGCTTGGGCTCGACCGCCAGTTCCTGGGCCGCGCGGCCGAGGAAGTGCCGGGCGAGGGTCGGGATGTCTTCGCGACGGTCCGCCAGGCGCGGAATATGGATACGGATCACGTTCAGGCGATGGAACAAGTCTTCCCGGAACTTGCCGGCGTGGACCAGGGTTTCCAGGTTCTGGTGGGTCGCGGCGATGATCCGTACATCGACCTTGACCGGTGTATGCCCGCCTACTCGATAGAACTCGCCATCGGCCAGTACGCGCAGCAAGCGAGTCTGGGTGTCAGCGGGCATGTCGCCGATTTCATCGAGGAACAGCGTGCCACCGTCGGCTTGCTCGAAACGTCCGCGTCGCAGGTTGGCGGCACCAGTGAACGCGCCTTTCTCATGGCCGAACAGCTCGGATTCCATCAGGTCCTTCGGGATCGCCGCCATGTTCAACGCAATAAACGGCGACGCCGCCCGCGGGCTGTGGCGGTGCAGGGCGTGGGCAACCAATTCCTTACCAGTGCCCGACTCGCCGTTGATCAACACGGTGATATTGGAATGGCTCAGGCGGCCGATGGCGCGAAACACTTCCTGCATCGCCGGCGCTTCGCCGATGATTTCCGGCGTGCGGGCCAGGGCCGGCACTTCTTCCAGGCCTTGTTGTTCCTGGGCGTGCTGGTTGGCGCGCTTGACCAGGGACACGGCTTCGTCGACATCGAACGGCTTGGGCAAGTATTCGAACGCACCGCCCTGGTAGGACGCGACGGCGCTGTCCAGGTCGGAGTGGGCGGTCATGATGATCACCGGCAGCCGTGGGTGCTGCTCGCGAATCCGCGCCAGCAGGTCCAGGCCACTGGCGCCGGGCATGCGGATGTCGGAGATGATGACGTCCGGCTGCTGACGGGCCAGGCGGCTCATCACCCCGTCGGCGCTGTCGAAGCTCTGGGTGGTCATGCCTTCCTGTTGCAAGGCTTTTTCCAGGACCCAGCGGATAGAACGGTCGTCATCGACGATCCACACGGTTTCACTACGGCTCATGTCGATGTGGCTCCTTGTTCCAGTGGCAGGAAGATCGAGAAAGTGGTGTGGCCGGGGTGGCTTTCACATTCGATCAAGCCCTGATGCTGACTGATGATGTTCTGGGTGATGGACAGCCCCAGCCCGGTACCGTCCGGGCGGCCGCTGACCATGGGAAAGAAGATGGTTTCCTGCAGTTCCTGGGGAATGCCTGGGCCGTTGTCGATGATCTCGATCTTGGTCACCAGGCGATGGCGCACATGGCCGATGGTGAACTGGCGCATGGCTCGGGTGCGCAGGCTGATGCGACCCAGGCGCAGCTCGTTCTGGCTGCTGATGGCCTGCATGGCGTTGCGCACGATGTTCAGCACCGCCTGGATCATCTGTTCGCGGTCGATCAAGACGTCGGGAATGCTCGGGTCATAGTCGCGCACCAACGTGATGCAGCCCTGGCTTTCGGCTTCGACCAGGCTGCTGACGCGTTCCAAGACTTCGTGGACGTTGCACAACGCCAGCGAGGGCAGCTTGTTCGAGCCGAGCATGCGGTCCACCAGGTTTCGCAGGCGGTCGGCTTCTTCGATGATGACGTTGGTGTAGTCCTTGAGGCTCTCTTCCGGCAGTTCCCGGGCAAGCAGCTGTGCCGCGCCGCGAATGCCGCCGAGCGGATTCTTGATCTCGTGGGCGAGGCCGCGCACCAGCATCTTGCTGGTTTCCTGCTTGGAGATCTGCGCCTCTTCCTTGGTGATGCGCAGCAGGCGATCACGGGGATGGACTTCCAACAACAGCAGCGTCGCGTGGTTGTTCAGGATTGGCGTTACGGCGTAGTCGACGGTCAGCGTCTGGCCGGTCAGGGCGGTCAGCATCGCTTCGCGCTTGGTGAACGGATGCGCCTGTTCCACGGCCTGGCGCAGGGAATTGAGCGCTTCGGCGGACTCGGTAAACAGTTCGCTGATGAACTGCCCATGGCTGCGCTGGCCGCTGACGGCCAGGAGCATCTCCGCCGCCGGGTTCATGTACTCAAGGCGCAGTTCGGCGTCGAGCAGGATGGTCGCGGTGGTGAGATTGTCGAGCAGCAAGCGGTGTAGTGCGTCGCTAATGGTCATCAGGACCTCTTTTAAAGCGTAGCGATCGAGGGCAGGCCCCCAAATCGCGCGCGCGGTTAATGCGCTGATACCAGCAAAATGCAAAAACCAAACCAAGGCTCCGAAAAGAAGCGTTTAGAGCCTCAAAAGGCCTTTATTCGCCCAGTTGCGTGGCGTTCTGCCAGCTTTTTCGGGTACTTTCGAACCAAAATGGGATTTGAAACTGGGTAGCGTGCAGCGTATTGCACCAATATAGTGCGCGACCCTGGGCGGCTTTAGAAGAACGGCAGGATGCTGGGTTTTTCTTCTTCGGGTTTTTCAGCAAGGGGGCATTCGGGACGCTGGCCATAGTCGGCTATGGCGCAGGGCTTGACGCGGCGCTTCTGCGCCAGGGACATGCGTTGCATGTGGAAGGGTTGGTTGGCGGTGCGTTCGACGATACGGCCTTGCTCATCCAGGATTTCCACTGCCAGATGGTGGGTGCCCCGGTCGATGTTTTTCAAGGCAAATACCGGACTGGGCCCTGGCTCTGCGGTGGGCTTGCCGTCCAGCAGCAGACGGTAGCGGTGGCCTCTTTGCAGGCCGGGTTCGCTGGTCGCGGTGACGATCAGCTCCCCGGCGGTGCTGCGTATCGTGGCGTCCGGTTCGGGAATCAACAGTCGGAGCATCTCGTAACGGAACAAGGGCTCGGGTTGTGGCGATTCGACCGGCATTGTCGAGTTGATGCCGGCGGCGGGTGTCGGCATGCGATTACCGGGCGGCAGTTGTACTTTCCTGGCATTGCCGGGGCGTGGCTGGTCGGTGAAGACGCGATTGCCCTGGGCGTCGATGTAGGTGTAGACCTGCGCCAGGCCAGGCATTGCGATCAGCAACAGGCCAAGGGCGACCAGCGGGCGAATCATGGCAGGTGCACTCGCTGCACGGTGAAGGTGACGGTTTCGCTCTGCTGCACGAGACGTTCCCCGTCGATTACCTGGACCGCCAGACTGTGCTCGCCGCGATCGATATTCACCAGTTGCAGGCGCGGCACGTTGCTCGGCTGGCCGTAAGGCTGGCCGTCGAGCAGCAACCTGAACAGATGTGGGCTCTGCAAGCGTGGTTGCGACCTAACGCTGACGGTGAAAGTGCCGTTGTTGGCACGCAGGGCCTCTTCGGTGGGGATGTCGGTCAGCTCCAACAGCTCGTAGGCTTTGCGCGGCGCGTTGGTGTTTTCTGGCGTTGGGGGTGTGTCGGGGTTGATCGGGGCCTGGGTTTCAACGCTGTTGAGCGGTGGTAATTCCACGGCTTGAGCCGGTACCCCGTCAGGCGGCTGGTTGCTGTAGGCGGTGTTGCCGTCGGCGTCGGTGTATTTGTAGATCTGCGCGGCGGCGGGCAGCGTCAGCAGCAACAAGAGCAGGATTGAAAAACTGCGACCCATGGGAAAATCGACCGAAAACTAAAAGTGATGGGTGCAGCATAGGCCAGGGTGGATGGCTGGCCCAAATTGTTGTGCTGCTTACATCCTCTGTGGGAGCGGGGGGGGGGGGGGGGGGGGGGGGGGGGGGGGGGGGGGGGGGGGCAGGCGCCACCCCGGCGGGCGCCCCCCCCCCCCCCCCCC
>NZ_JAESPG010000050.1:0-6125 GCF_016756915.1 Pseudomonas sp. HB05 | reverse complement strand
CTCTGTGGGAGCGGGCTTGCTCGCGAAGGCGGCGGCGCAGTCGATATTGATGCAAGCTGACACACCGCTTTCGCGAGCAAGCCCGCTCCCACAGGGGAAGGGAGGTGGCTCAGGATTTCGGGGAGATACAGAGCCCGGCGGTTGCCCGGATCAGGGCCAGCCGGTGTATCGGGTGCTGCTTGTTGTGGTGAGTGGCACGGGCCAGCCATTGCGGACACTGCGGGTCGGTGCGGTAGGGCGCGAAGTCGGCCAGTTGCTGCAGCAGGCGCTTTTGCAGGCGGTCGAGTTTGGGGCGGATCTCGCCCACCAGGTCCGGGCGTGGCAGATCCGGTGCCTTGCCCTCCAGGGCCCAGTCGGACAAGTTGACGTATTGGATAAATTTGTTGGCCTCTATCTGGGCGGCGAAAAACGTTTCCACGGTTTCACCGCTCAGCTTGTAGATCGGCGCCTGGGCTACGGCGGCGGCAATGACTTCACGTTCGCGCTGACGGTCTTCCACGGGTTTGCCGCTGTCCCATTTGCTCAGCGCCACTTGATCGGCGATCTGCAGGCGTTCGCCGATGGCATTGAGCAGCGGGGTCAGCGCTTCGGGGGCGTTGTTGGCCTCGGCTGTGGAACATAGCAGTGCTGCAGACAGGGCGAGGCAAATCTTCAAGCGGGAAGTCATTGGCAATCTCGTCTTGTGAGGGAAGCGGCGCATCATCATGCACGTAACCTGCGCCCATAAAAAAGGCCTCCCGAAGGAGGCCTCTCTTTAACTCACGCCGTGCGTGGCGGCGCTTACTGGATCAGCAGCTGTAGTACAGCTCGTATTCCAGTGGGTGTACGAAGGTGCGAACCTTGATTTCTTCTTCGCTTTTCAGTGCGATGTAAGCGTCGATGAAGTCATCGCTGAATACGCCGCCCTTGGTCAGGAACGCACGGCCCTTGTCCAGCTCTTCCAGGGCTTCTTTCAGGCTGCCACAAACCTGTGGGATTTCCTTGGCCTCTTCAGGCGGCAGGTCATACAGGTTCTTGTCAGCGGCATCGCCAGGGTGGATCTTGTTCTGGATACCGTCCAGGCCAGCCATCATCAGTGCAGCGAAGGCCAGGTAAGGGTTGGCAGCCGGATCCGGGAAGCGCGCTTCGATGCGGCGGGCTTTCGGGCTGTTCACGTAAGGAATACGGATCGAGGCGGAACGGTTGCGAGCCGAGTAGGCCAGCATCACCGGGGCTTCGAAGCCTGGCACCAGACGCTTGTAGGAGTTGGTCGACGGGTTGGTGAAGCCGTTCAGGGCCTTGCCGTGCTTGATGATGCCGCCGATGAAGTACAGGGCGGTGTCCGACAGGCCGGCATAACCTTCGCCAGCAAAGGTGTTCTTGCCGTCCTTGGAGATCGACATGTGCACGTGCATGCCCGAACCGTTGTCGCCGTACAGAGGCTTCGGCATGAAGGTCGCGGTGCGGCCGTAGGCGTCGGCAACGTTGTGTACGCAGTACTTCAGGGTCTGTACTTCGTCAGCCTTCTTCACCAGCGTGTTGAATTTCACGCCGATTTCGTTCTGGCCGGCAGTCGCCACTTCGTGGTGGTGAACTTCGACGGTCTGGCCCATTTCTTCCAGTGCGTTGCACATGGAGGTACGGATTTCGTGGTCGAAGTCGAACGGTGGAACCGGGAAGTAGCCACCCTTGATGCCTGGACGGTGGCCTTTGTTGCCGCCTTCCACGTCCTGGTCGGACATCCACGAACCTTGTTCGGAGAAGATCTTGAACATGGAGCCGGAGATGTCGGACTTGAACTTGACCGAGTCGAAGATGAAGAATTCGGGCTCTGGACCGAAGAAAGCGGTGTCGCCAATACCGGTGGACTTCAGGTATTCCTCGGCACGGTGGGCGATGGCGCGTGGGTCGCGGTCATAGCCTTGCATGGTCGAAGGTTCGATGATGTCGCAGACCAGGATCAGGGTCGGCTCTTCGGTGAACGGGTCCAGGACGGCAGTGCTGTCGTCCGGCATCAGGATCATGTCGGAGGCTTCGATGCCTTTCCAGCCGGAGATGGAGGAACCGTCGAACATCTTGCCGATTTCGAAGAATTCGTCGTCCAGTGCATCACGGGCCGGCATGGTCACGTGATGTTGAGTGCCTTTGGTGTCAGTGAAGCGCAGATCAATCCACTTGACGTCATGATCTTTGATGAGTTGAACCGACTTCGACATATGTCCTCCGGGTGGCTTCGGGCGGGTAGTGGAGTGCCCTTAGATATGGGTGATGCCGGCGCGAATACTCTGCCAAGGCAACCTGCCTCACAAGGGAGCAAATTGCATGCCAGTGCCCCACCATGGGTTTTTTGCACCAAATCCACGCTTTTAAAGGCGTAAATCCAAGATTGTCGGACAATAACGCACTGCAATGTGGCGCCGTCAATCAATAATGACCTGTTTTGGTGCATGCAAAACCATCTGCACATTAACTGGTTAAACCTTGAGCAATTTCCGCTATAATCCGCGCCCCCCTTTTTCGGCTGGCCGTTCGCGCGCTGTTTTCATGAAACTAATCGTAAAAGTCTTCCCCGAGATCACCATCAAGAGCCGCCCGGTACGGATGCGTTTCATCCGCCAGTTGGCCAAGAACATCCGTGCCGTGCTCCGTGACCTGGACCCGGCCGTGGTGGTGAATGGCGTGTGGGACAACCTCGAACTGGAAACCCGCGTCAGCGAACCCAAGCTGCTGAAGGAAATGACCGAGCGTCTGAGCTGCATGCCAGGCATCGCGCATTTCCTGCAGGTCGACGAATACCCGCTGGGGGACTTCGACGACATCCTCGCCAAATGCATGCTCCATTATGGTGATGCGCTGGCCGGCAAGATCTTTTCGGTACGCTGCAAGCGCGCCGGCAAGCACCCGTTCAGTTCGATGGACGTGGAACGTTATGTCGGCAGCCAGTTGCGCCGGCAGTGCGGCGCCGCCGGGATCTCCTTGAAGGATCCTGAAATTGAAGTGCGCATCGAGATTCGCGACCAGCGGTTGTTCGTGATCCACAGCCAGCACGACAGCATCGGTGGATACCCGCTGGGCTCGTTGGAGCAGACGCTGGTGTTGATGTCCGGTGGTTTCGACTCCACCGTCGCCGCCTACCAGATCATGCGTCGCGGCCTGATGAGCCATTTCTGCTTCTTCAATCTCGGCGGGCGCGCCCACGAATTGGGCGTAATGGAAGTGGCGCACTTCATCTGGAAGAAGTACGGCAGCTCCCAACGCGTGTTATTTGTGAGCGTGCCGTTCGAAGAAGTCCTGGGCGAGATTCTCGGCAAAGTCGATAACAGTCATATGGGCGTCATTTTGAAGCGTATGATGTTGCGTGCCGCGACGAGCATCGCCGACCGCCTGCACATCGACGCGCTGGTGACCGGCGAGGCGATTTCCCAGGTATCGAGCCAGACGTTGCCGAACCTGTCGGTGATCGACTGCGTGACCGAGAAACTCGTGCTGCGTCCGCTGATCGCCAGCCACAAGCAGGACATCATCGACACGGCCAACGAGATCGGCACCGTCGATTTTGCCCGGCACATGCCGGAGTATTGCGGGGTCATCTCGGTCAATCCGAAGACGGCGGCCAAGCGCGGTCGCGTGGAACACGAAGAGAAAGAATTCGACATGGCGGTACTCGAACGCGCGATCGAGAACGCCAGGCTGGTACCGATCGATCGGGTCATCGACGAATTGGGCCAGGACATCCAGATTGAAGAAGTCGGCGAAGCGCTGGCCGGTCAGATCATCATCGACATCCGTCATCCGGACGATGCTGAAGACGACCCGCTGAGCGTCGCCGGCGTCGAGGTACAAACGATGCCGTTCTATGCAGTGAACGCGCGTTTCAAGGAACTGGACCCTACTCGCCAGTACCTGCTGTATTGCGACAAAGGCGTGATGAGTCGCCTGCATGCCCACCATTTGCTCAGTGAGGGGCATGCCAATGTGCGCGTTTATCGACCGAGCTAAGTGCCCGGGGCTGTTTGCCTGTGGCCTGCGTCACCGGCCCCCCGACGCCGCCGACACGCTGTAACTGTCGGACTCTACTGTAAATCGCTGCCACGACCTGTCAGCACACCGAATCCTCTGATCGAGATACACAAGTGATCGAAAATCTACGCAACATCGCCATCATTGCTCACGTTGACCATGGTAAGACCACCCTGGTAGACAAACTCTTGCGTCAATCCGGCACCCTGGAGCGCAACGAGCTCAACGACGAGCGCGTGATGGACTCCAACGACCAGGAAAAAGAGCGCGGTATTACCATCCTGGCGAAAAACACCGCCATCAACTGGAACGGCTACCACATCAACATCGTGGACACCCCGGGCCACGCCGACTTCGGTGGTGAAGTAGAGCGCGTGATGTCGATGGTCGACTCCGTGCTGCTGCTGGTCGACGCCCAGGACGGCCCTATGCCGCAAACCCGTTTCGTGACCAAGAAGGCCTTCGAAGCCGGCCTGCGTCCGATCGTGTGCATCAACAAGGTTGACCGTCCAGGCGCGCGTCCGGACTGGGTCCTGGACCAGATCTTCGACCTGTTCGACAACCTGGGCGCCACCGAAGAACAGCTGGACTTCAAAGTCGTCTACGCCTCGGCCCTGAACGGTATTGCCGGTCTGGACCACACCGACATGGCTGAAGACATGACCCCGCTGTACCAGTCGATCGTCGACAACGTACCTGCGCCGAAAGTCGACCGTGACGGTCCGTTCCAGATGCAAATCTCCGCACTGGACTACAACAGCTTCCTGGGTGTTATCGGTGTTGGCCGTATCGCCCGTGGTCGCGTCAAGCCGAACACTCCAGTCGTGGCTATCGGCGCCGATGGCAAGCGTCGCAACGGTCGTATCCTGAAGCTGATGGGTCACCACGGTCTGCACCGTGTAGACGTCGAAGAAGCGGCTGCCGGCGACATCGTCTGCATCAGCGGCCTGGACTCGCTGTTCATCTCCGACACCCTGTGCCACCCGGACACCGTTGAAGCGATGAAGCCGTTGACCGTCGACGAGCCAACCGTTTCCATGACCTTCCAGGTAAACGACTCGCCATTCTGCGGTAAAGAAGGCAAGTTCGTGACGTCCCGTAACATCAAGGAGCGTCTGGACAAGGAGCTGCTGTACAACGTTGCACTGCGCGTTGAAGAAGGCGACTCGGCTGACAAGTTCAAGGTCTCCGGCCGTGGCGAACTGCACCTCTCGGTACTGATCGAAACCATGCGTCGCGAAGGCTTCGAAATGGCTGTAGGTCGTCCGGAAGTGATCATCCGCCTGGTTGACGGCGTGAAGCACGAACCGTTCGAAAACGTCACCATCGACCTGCCGGAAGAATCCCAGGGCAAGGTGATGGAAGAGATGGGCCTGCGTAAGGGCGACCTGACCAACATGGTGCCGGATGGCAAGGGCCGTGTACGCCTGGAATACAACATCCCTGCTCGCGGTCTGATCGGTTTCCGTAACCAGTTCCTGACCCTGACCAACGGTGCTGGCATCCTGACCTCGATCTTCGACCGTTACGACGTGATGAAGTCGGGCGACATGTCCGGTCGCCAGAACGGCGTTCTGGTTTCGGTTGAAACCGGCAAGGCACTGACCTACTCCCTGGAAACCCTCCAGGCGCGTGGCAAGCTGTTCGTTGAACACGGCCAGGAAATCTACGGTGGCCAGATCGTTGGTCTGAACAGCCGTGACAACGACCTGGGCGTGAACCCTACCAAGGGCAAGAAGCTCGACAACATGCGCGCTTCGGGCAAAGACGAAACCATCGCCCTGGTTCCACCTGTTCGCTTCACCCTGGAACAGGCCCTGGAATTCATCCAGGACGACGAGCTGTGCGAAGTGACGCCGAAGTCGATCCGCCTGCGCAAGAAGATCCTGGACGAAAGCGAGCGTACCCGCGCCGCCAAGAAAGCCAAGGCCTGATTGCTTTAGCCTCGGCTGAATGAAAAACGCCCCCGGTTGCGAGACCGGGGGCGTTTTTTTGTGCCTGGGATTTTATGTGGCGCCTGTAGGGCCCCATCGCGAGCAAGCTCGCTCCCACAGTGGATTTATGTCGGACACAAAATCTGTATCCGCTGAAAATCAACTGTGGGAGCGAGCTTGCTCGCGATAGCG
>NZ_JAESPG010000049.1:0-26811 GCF_016756915.1 Pseudomonas sp. HB05 | reverse complement strand
CGATAGCGGAGTGTCAGCCAACATCTTTGCCGGCTGATATACCGCTATCGCGAGCAAGCTCGCTCCCACAAAGGGTTGTGTATTGACAATAAAAAGCCCGCCCGGCATCACTGCCGGGCGGGCTTTTTATTGTTTCAGCGGTTACTCGGTAGCGAGCACACCACGACGCACCTGGTCGCGCTCGATCGACTCGAACAGGGCCTTGAAGTTGCCCTCGCCGAAGCCGTCGTCGCCCTTGCGCTGGATGAACTCGAAGAACACCGGGCCCATCAGGGTTTCCGAAAATATCTGCAGCAGCAGGCGCTTATCGCCTTGCTCGGACGCACCGTCCAGCAAAATGCCACGCGATTGCAGCTCACCGACAGGTTCACCGTGGTTCGGCAGGCGACCTTCGAGCATTTCGTAGTAGGTGTCCGGCGGCGCGGTCATGAAGCGCATGCCGATTTTCTTCAACTGGTCCCAGGTCTTGATCAGGTCGTCGGTGAGGAACGCCACGTGCTGGATGCCCTCGCCGTTGAACTGCATCAGGAACTCTTCGATCTGGCCGGCGCCCTTGGACGATTCTTCGTTCAACGGGATGCGAATCATGCCGTCCGGAGCGGTCATCGCCTTGGACGTCAGGCCGGTGTATTCGCCCTTGATGTCGAAGTAACGGATCTCGCGGAAGTTGAACAGCTTCTCGTAGAAGTTCGCCCAGTAGGCCATGCGCCCGCGATACACGTTGTGGGTCAGGTGATCGATGATTTTCAGGCCCGCGCCCACCGGGTTGCGGTCGACGCCTTCGAGGAACACGAAGTCGATGTCATAGATCGAACTGCCTTCGCCAAAACGGTCGATCAGGTACAGCGGCGCGCCGCCGATGCCTTTGATGGCAGGCAGGTTCAGCTCCATCGGGCCGGTTTCGATATGGATCGGCTGGGCGCCAAGCTCCAGGGCGCGCTTGTAGGCTTTTTGCGAGTCCTTGACCCGGAACGCCATGCCGCACACCGACGGACCGTGCTCGGCCGCGAAATACGAAGCGACGCTATGGGGTTCGTTGTTGAGGATCAGGTTGATCGCGCCCTGGCGATACAGGTGCACATCCTTGGACCGGTGGGTGGCCACTTTGGTGAAGCCCATGATCTCGAAGATCGGCTCCAGGGTGTTGGGCGTAGGGGACGCGAATTCGATGAATTCAAAGCCCATCAGGCCCATGGGGTTTTCGTATAGATCTGCCATGTCGGCGCCTCATCATGCTTATCAATTAACAGGAAACGTTAGTTGCCAGTGATGCTGAGGGCACGGGGCGGCGCGCAGGAGATGCCACGAACGCTGCGGGCGAGGAAATCGCCATAGATCAGTTGAAACCCAAGTATCTTCATTGTCGACCCAAGGCTCTTGCGGGCGAGGCTTCTGCTGCCAGAAGACGTTATTCTTGTATGCGTAAACCGATTCTACACAGCGTAACTGGATTTGTCCGCCTTCTGTATCAAATCGCCTTTTGCGCCGACCGTGCAAGGGGTTTGTTGCAGAGGAAAATGCCCGCCAGAATCACGCCGCCGCCGACGCACATCAGGGCCGTGAGCCGTTCGTCCAGCAACAACGCCCCCAGCAACACCGCCGTCAGCGGATTGAGTGCGATGAACACGCCGGAACGGGTTGCGCCAATCCGGCGAATACCGTCATACCAGGCGATGTAGGCCAGGGCCGAGCCCAGCACGCCGAGGTATAGCAGGCTCAGCCATTGCCTGATGTCCAGCGCGGTCAACGCCTCCAAGCGAACCTCACCCACCGTCGCACAGGCAGCCCACAACATCAGCGTGCCCAACAGGATCGACCAGGTGACCGTCTGCAACGGGCCAAGGCTTTCGTTGAGGCTTCGGGAGAACAGCGAATAAATGCCCCATCCCAGCACGCAGCCGAAAATCAGCAAGTCGCCGGTCCAGCCCTGCCCCGTTGCCTGCAGCAAGGACGGATCACGACTGACGATCACCAGCCCCGCCCCGCCGATACACAGCGCGATGCCGATGATTTTCAAGCGCCCCAACCGCTCCTTGAACAGCCACCAGGAGGCCAACCCGATCACGGCCGGATTCAATGCCACTATCAGCGAGGCCCGTGATGCGTTGATGTACTGCAAGCCATAAAAGAAGCACAGGTTGTAGAAGAAGATACCGAAGAATCCCAGCACCGCCAGTTGCACGCCCTGCTTCAGGCTGGGCCTGGCCAGGGGAATGCCGGCCAGGCCGAGAAACACCAACAGCGCGCCACTCGCCAGCAGGAACCGCAGGCTGGCCGCGAACAGGGGCGCCAGGGCATCGGAGAGGATCCGCCCGGCCACGAAAGTCCCGCCCCAGATCATCGTGACCATGGCGAGCTTTAGATAGACCGGAAGGTCTGAAGGGATTGGGACGGTTTGTTCGAGGGTTTTCATGGTTTCACCACGTTGAATAGGACGAATTACCTGTGGCGAGGGAGCTTGCTCGCGCTGGGCTGCGAAGCAGTCCTTTCATTTACCAGCGATGGGCCCGCTGCGCGGTCCAGCGGGAGCAAGCTCCCTCGCCACGGTTTTCTGTATTGCTGGGATGCCGTATTGTTCTACTCATGTCTGGTCATCGTAAAATGAGCCTTTCCTCATGACACTCACCCAACTCGAAATCTTCTCGCTGGTCGCCGAGCTGCGCGGGTTCACGGCAGCCGCGACACGCCTGGGCATCGGCCAGTCAGCGGTGTCACACGCCATCAAAACCCTCGAACAGGAATTGGGCGTCGAATTGTTCCGACGTCATCAGTCCCTCGTCGAGCCGAGCGACATCGGCCAGCAGTTGCTGTTGCGGGCCCGGGCCATGCTCGGGTTGGCGAACACCTTGCGCCAGGAAGCCGCCGACGCCCGAGGGATGCGCCGCGGCACGTTGCGCATCGGCTCGTTCGGTCCGACGTCGTCGATGAAGTTGCTGCCGTCCATCCTGGAGCGCTTCCGTGCCTTGCACCCGGGGATCGAGGTGCACGTCGACGAGGGGCCGGACCGGCAGGTTCTACAGTGGCTGGATGAACGGCGAGTCGACGTCGGCTTCGTGGTCTTGCCTGAAGAGCGCTTCGATACATTCGCGTTGATGGAGGACCAAATGGTCGCTCTGCTCCCCGCCGCTCACCCCCTCGCCGCCCAGGCCAATCTCAAGCTCGGCGAGCTGTGCAACGACCCTTTCATACTCACCGAGGCCGGCTCGTCGGAACTGGTCTGGCGCCTGTTCAATGCCGCTCGGCTCACACCGAACGTACGTTATCGCTGCTCGCAGTTGCTCAGCACGCTCGATATCGTCAGTCGTGGCGACGCGGTAAGCGTGGTGTCCGAAGGCTCGTTGCCGCCCCTCGATGATCCACGTATCGCCAAACGAGCCTTGTCACCACGGGTTCCACGCCAGATCGGCATGGCCGTGCTGGATCGCCGCCAGGCCTCTCCCGCAACCCTTGCATTTATTGAACTGGCCCAGGCGTTGCACCCGGTCTGATGCGGCGTTCGCTTGGGTGACAGCAAGCTCGAATCTTAAATAACCTACTGAGTGAGAGTGACTTTCCGCAGCCCGACGCGTGAACTTTATAGAGTGCTGTCTATTGATATGTGCGATCAGGAGAAAAAATTTATTGCGACAGCGAGTACCGTTAGTGGCCATTTTCCGCCGCCAAGCGCTTGACGATGAAAGCGCGCTCTCGCTAGAACGTCTACTGTTGTTACATAACGAAAAAGTTACGATTTACACTTCTCGGTTTAACTACTACAATTTTTTCTGCCTGTACCAGATAGCAGGAGAGTCATTAGTCACCGAGTCGCTACAAAGCGCTTGGCTTATAGCTTTGTTTGCGGTTGGTATCAGCCATTTATTTCTATTGGAGTATTGATATTGTCCAGACTCGCTGAATTTCGCAAAGCCGAGAAGGCCCTTCAGGAACAGCTCGCACAGCTGGAGGCACTGAAGAATGACGCCGGGCTCAAGAAAGAAATCGAATTCGAAGAGAAGCTCCAGGGGCTGATGAAAACCTACGGCAAAGGCCTGCGTGACATTATCGCGATCCTCGAGCCGAACCCGTCCAAGTCGGGCAGCCTCTCCGCCAAGACCCCAAAGACCCGCCGGGCCAGGGTCGTCAAGGTTTACCAGAACCCACACACCGGCGAACTCATCGAAACCAAGGGCGGCAACCATCGCGGCCTGAAAGCCTGGAAGGAAAAGTACGGCGCAAGCACGGTCGATTCGTGGCTGCGTGGCTGACAGTCAACACTAGTGGAAAAAGCCCTGAATACATTCAGGGCTTTTTTATGGCTGAACTTTGGAAGTAATTCCAGAGTAGTACACCGAGGCCTTATAGTTTCAGGCTATTTCGTACTGACTGTATTTCGTCCTGGCTTTCAACATACACCTGCGCCTGCCCAGCATAGGACAGCACGTAGGCGTTGCCCTCGCTTAGTGCTACGACCAACGTTTGTGACAATACATGACGCCCGTTCTGCGTGATCGTGCAAGTGGTTTCCAATGCCGTTACGCCGCCCAACATGGAAGGGTGAATCTTATTGCAGACGCTTTGATAGCCGCCCTGGAAAAAATCCTTTTGCAGGGACTTTCGCATTTCCAGCAACACGCCTTGCAAGTTCGGCTGATGATCCGCCGCTACAGGCGTTACAGTCAGTTCCATGACCATCAAGGCATTACCTGAAAGGTCGCTCTTGGTCGCACGCTGCCGGTGGGTGCCCGGTGCCGGCGCATCGGCAGACAACGACTCGACTTTCCAGCCCTGGGGCCAGATTACCTGCGGTTCGGCCGCTCCGGCATCGACACTCGCCACGACGGCGAACAGTAAAAAAGACAGCGGAAGGAACGATCGAAACATTGCACGCACTCCAGGGCGAATCCTGAAGTCTGATGGGCGTGGCATCACCAGGCAATAGCGATGTTTGGCGATGCCATGCCCCTTGCGTATCATGGACACACCTGCAAGGAAGCCGTCCAGCGCAAGCCCAGGATCGTCGCGCCCAAGTTGCGACGCCGTTTGCCCCACTTATTTTCCGGAGGGCCCATGAGCCTGCAAGCACTCAACTCTTTTCCTGGCGTCACCGCCCAACCTGACACCGCCACGGCCAAGTTCGTCTTCAACCACACCATGCTGCGGGTCAAGGACATTACCAAATCCTTGGACTTCTATACCCGCGTGCTGGGTTTTTCCCTGGTGGAAAAACGTGATTTCCCTGAAGCCGAATTCAGCCTGTATTTCCTGGCGCTGGTGGACAAAAACCAGATCCCGGCGGACGCGGCGGCGCGCACCGAGTGGATGAAGTCGATCCCCGGTATTCTCGAACTGACCCACAATCATGGCACCGAAAACGACCCGGCATTTGCCTACCACAACGGCAACACCGACCCGCGCGGTTTTGGCCACATCTGCATCTCGGTGCCGGACGTCGTCGCCGCCTGCGAACGCTTCGAAGCGCTGGGCTGTGACTTCCAGAAACGCCTGAACGATGGCCGCATGAAAAGCCTGGCGTTCATCAAGGACCCGGATGGCTACTGGGTCGAGATCATCCAGCCTGCGCCGTTACAAGTTCTATAACCACATCAGCCCCCTTGCTCGCGATAGCGGTCTGTCTGGCACGTCAATACTGAATGTGCTGCAGCTATCGCGAGCAAGCTCGCTCCCACAGGAGAATGCGTAATTCGAAATAAAAAACCCCATGAGCCAAGGCCCATGGGGTTTTGTTGTTTCAGCGACTGGCGATCAGGCCGGCGCGGACGTGCGGATCAGGTGATCGAAAGCGCTCAACGAAGCCTTGGCGCCCTCGCCCACGGCGATCACGATCTGCTTGTACGGCACGGTGGTCACGTCCCCTGCAGCGAACACACCCGGGATCGAGGTTTCGCCACGGGCATCGACGATGATCTCGCCACGCGGTGACAACTCGACGGTGCCCTTGAGCCAATCGGTGTTAGGCAATAGGCCGATCTGCACGAAGATCCCTTCCAGCGCCACGTCGCGCAATTCACCGCTCGGACGATCCTTGTAGCGCAGGCCGTTGACCTTCTGCCCATCGCCGGTTACTTCAGTGGTCTGGGCGTTGGTGATCACCGTCACGTTCGGCAGGCTGTGCAGTTTGCGCTGCAACACTGCGTCGGCACGCAATTGCACGTCGAACTCCAGCAGGGTCACATGGGACACGATACCGGCCAAGTCGATGGCCGCTTCAACGCCGGAGTTGCCGCCACCGATTACCGCAACGCGCTTGCCCTTGAACAGTGGACCGTCGCAGTGCGGGCAGTAAGCCACGCCTTTGTTGCGATATTGTTGCTCACCCGGCACGTTCATTTCGCGCCAGCGGGCGCCGGTCGCCAGGATCACGGTCTTGGCCTTGAGGCTTGCGCCGCTGGCGAACCTGACTTCATGCA
The DNA here is from genome assembly GCF_016756915.1 of Pseudomonas sp. HB05. NCBI lineage: Bacteria > Pseudomonadati > Pseudomonadota > Gammaproteobacteria > Pseudomonadales > Pseudomonadaceae > Pseudomonas > Pseudomonas sp. HB05. The sequence continues at coordinate 20,404 of NZ_JAESPG010000049.1, read as the reverse complement.
GCCCGCCGTCCGTGCCAGGCACCAAGGCGTCGGCGCGTTGCAGGTTCATGATGTCCACGTCGTACTGCTTGACGTGTTCTTCCAGGGCAACGGCCAGTTTCGGGCCTTCGGTTTCCTGGACCGAGATGAAGTTCTCGATGGCCATGGTGTCGAGCACCTGGCCGCCGAAACGCTCGGCCGCCACACCGGTGCGGATGCCTTTACGCGCTGCGTAGATCGCCGCCGAGGCACCGGCCGGGCCACCGCCAACCACCAACACGTCAAAGGCATCCTTGGCGCTGATCTTCTCGGCTTGGCGCTCGATGCCGCTGGTGTCGATCTTGGCGAGGATTTCTTCCAGGCCCATGCGGCCCTGGCCGAAGTTCACACCGTTCAAGTAGATGCTTGGCACGGCCATGATCTGGCGTTCATCGACTTCGGCCTGGAACAGCGCGCCGTCGATGGCGACGTGCTTGATGTTCGGGTTCAGCACGGCCATCAGGTTCAGCGCCTGGACCACGTCCGGGCAGTTCTGGCACGACAGCGAGAAATACGTCTCGAAGTTGAACTCGCCCTTGAGCGAGCGGATCTGTTCGATCACTTCGACACTGGCCTTCGAAGGGTGGCCACCGACTTGCAGCAGGGCCAGCACCAGCGAAGTGAATTCATGCCCCATGGGAATGCCGGCGAAACGCAGGCTGATATCGGCTCCGGGGCGGTTCAACGAGAACGATGGCTTGCGCGCATCGGTGCCGTTGTCGAGCAAGGTAATCTGATTGGAAAGACTGGCAACGTCTTTGAGTAACGCGAGCATTTCCTGGGATTTCGCACCGTCGTCGAGGGATGCAACGATCTCGATCGGCTGGGTGACCCGTTCCAGGTATGACTTCAACTGAGCTTTAAGATTGGCGTCCAACATACGGGCGATTTCCATGTTTGAATTTCAGAAAAAACAACGCCCGAGCGAATCTCGCCCGGGCGTTTTTTGGGGCGAAGCGGCTTACCTGATCAAGAGCGGATCGCCCTCGGATGACTCACGGACTTAGATCTTGCCGACCAGGTCCAGGGACGGAGCCAGGGTGGCCTCGCCTTCTTTCCACTTGGCTGGGCAGACTTCGCCTGGGTGAGCGGCAACGTACTGAGCAGCCTTGATCTTGCGCAGCAGCTCGGAAGCGTCGCGGCCTACACCGCCGTCGTTGATTTCAACGATCTTGATCTGGCCTTCTGGGTTGATCACGAAAGTACCGCGGTCAGCCAGGCCTGCTTCTTCGATCAGCACGTCGAAGTTGCGGGAGATTGCCAGGGTCGGGTCGCCGATCATGGTGTACTGGATCTTGCCGATGGCTGGCGAAGTGTTGTGCCAGGCAGCGTGGGCAAAGTGAGTGTCGGTGGACACGCTGTAGATCTCGACGCCCAGTTTCTGGAATTCGGCGTAGTTGTCGGCCAGGTCTTCCAGCTCGGTTGGGCAAACGAAGGTGAAGTCAGCCGGGTAGAAAAACACGACAGACCACTTGCCTTTCAGGTCAGCATCCGACACTTCGACGAATGCGCCGTTTTTGAAAGCGGTAGCTTTGAACGGTTTAACTTGGCTGTTGATGATAGGCATCGTTGACTCTCCGTCAGGGGTTGAAAAGTTGATGGGGTGAATCTTAGCCATTCATTCCGCTATTGGCTCATTGCCAAACCTCATGCGAATGATTGGTTTTGGCTATCAGGAATCCATATAGATAGAAGAAATCTGTGGAAGCTGCGGAAGGCGGCGATCGGTTGATCGCAGCGGTTGCCAAACAGTTCACAAGGCTGGATCAAAGGGATCGCAGCCTTGTTCTGGGGAGGAGATCAGGCAGTGGGCGTACGCATGGTGACGAATTCTTCGGCAGCGGTCGGGTGTACGCCGATGGTCTCGTCGAAGTCACGCTTGGTCGCGCCGGCCTTCAGGGCAATCGCCAGGCCCTGGACAATTTCCCCTGCGTCCGGCCCGACCATGTGGCAACCCAGCACTTTGTCGGACTTGGCATCGACCACCAGCTTCATCAGCGTGCGTTCCTGGCACTCGGTGAGGGTCAGCTTCATCGGCCGGAAACGGCTTTCGAAAATCTGCACCTCATGGCCCTCCTCCCGGGCCTGCTCTTCCGTCAGGCCAACCGTGCCGATGTTCGGCAGGCTGAACACGGCCGTGGGAATCATCCGGTAATCCACCAGGCGATACTGCTCGGGCTTGAACAGGCGTCGCGCCACCGCCATGCCTTCAGCCAACGCGACAGGCGTGAGCTGCACGCGGCCGATCACGTCGCCTATGGCCAGGATCGACGGCTCGGCGGTCTCGTATTTTTCGTTGACCTGGACAAAGCCTTTTTCGTCCAGCGTCACGCCGGTGTTCTCCAGGCCGAGGTTGTCCAGCATCGGCCGCCGGCCAGTGGCGTAGAACACGCAATCGGTGGATAGCGTCCGACCGTCCTTGAGTGTCACCTTCAGGCTGCCGTCGGCTTCTTTGTCGATGCGCTGGATGTCCGCGTTGAACTGCAAGTCCAGGCCACGACGCTGCAACTCCTCGGCCAGATGCTTGCGCACTGCGCCGTCGAAGCCACGCAGGAACAGGTCGCCGCGATAGAGCAAGGACGTTTGCGCGCCCATGCCGTGGAAGATCCCGGCGAATTCCACCGCGATGTAGCCGCCGCCCACCACCAGCATGCGTTTGGGCAGCGTCTTCAGGAAAAACGCCTCGTTGGAACTGATGGCGTGCTCGCGCCCTGGAATATCCGGGATCACCGGCCAGCCACCCGTGGCGATCATGATGTGCTCGGCGGTGTGGCGCTCGCCGTTGATCTCGACTTCGTGTGGGCCGGTGATCCTGGCGTGGCCTTCGTGCAGCATGACGCCACTGTTGCCCAGCAGGTTGCGGTAGATGCCGTTGAGGCGATTGATCTCGCGATCCTTGTTGGCAATCAGCGTGGCCCAGTCGAAACTCGCCTCGCCCGCCGTCCAGCCGTAGGCCGACGCTTGTTCGAAGTCCTCGGCGTAATGCGCTCCGTAGACCAGCAGTTTTTTCGGCACGCAACCGACGTTCACGCACGTACCGCCCAGGTAGCGGCTCTCCGCCACGCCCACTTTTGCGCCAAACCCCGCGGCAAACCGCGCCGCCCGCACACCGCCGGAACCGGCGCCAATCACATACAGATCAAAATCGTAGGCCATCATCTATCTCCTTCGGCAGGTTGTCAGCATACCTGCTGCTTTCACCTGGGGCAGCGTTCAGATGGTTATGGGGGTAAAACCTGAAAAGCCAAACGGCATTTTTTGCAGCTTGCCTTTGTGGCGAGGGAGCTTGCTCCCGCTCGGCTGCGAAGCAGCCGCAAATGGTCGGCAGCCTTTGAGGCCAGAGGGGGCGCTTCGCGCCCAGCGGGAGCAAGCTCCCTCGCCACGGACGATTTTCGCGCCTGCTTATTCGCGCGCAAAAAAAACGCCCCGAACCAGTCGGGGCGTTTTTTTCAAGCGCGACGCAGGCTTATCAGTAAGCCTTGCCGGTCTTGTAGAAGTTCTCGAAGCAGAAGTTGGTCGCGTCGATATAACCTTCGGCGCCACCGCAGTCGAAACGCTTGCCCTTGAACTTGTAGGCCATGACGCAGCCGTTCTGGGCCTGTTTCATCAGGGCGTCGGTGATCTGGATTTCACCGCCCTTGCCTGGCTCGGTCTGTTCGATCAGGTCGAAGATGTCCGGGGTCAGGATGTAGCGACCGATGATCGCCAGGTTCGACGGTGCATCTTCAGGCTTTGGTTTTTCAACCATGCTGTGGACGCGGTAGATGTCGTCGCGGATCATTTCGCCAGCAATCACACCGTACTTGTTGGTTTCCTGCGGATCCACTTCCTGGATCGCCACGATGGAGCAGCGGAACTGCTTGTACAGCTTGACCATCTGGGTCAGTACGCCGTCGCCTTCCAGGTTCACGCACAAGTCGTCCGCGAGGACCACGGCGAACGGTTCGTCACCGATCAACGGGCGGCCGGTGAGGATCGCGTGGCCCAGGCCTTTCATTTCGGTCTGGCGGGTGTAGGAGAACGAGCACTCGTCCAGCAACTTGCGAATGCCGACCAGGTATTTTTCCTTGTCGGTGCCCTTGATCTGGTTTTCCAGCTCGTAGCTGATGTCGAAATGGTCTTCCAGGGCGCGCTTGCCACGGCCGGTGACGATGGAAATTTCCGTCAGGCCTGCATCGAGGGCTTCTTCGACGCCGTACTGGATCAGTGGCTTGTTCACCACCGGCAGCATTTCTTTGGGCATGGCTTTAGTCGCTGGCAGGAAGCGAGTACCGTAACCGGCTGCTGGGAACAAGCATTTCTTGATCATATTAGTCCTTGAAAAGGCGGTGTGTACAAGTTTCGGCGCAGTCTAATCAGCCGGCAGGCGGCTTACAATGCCTGCACTGGCCAACCGATGCCATCATAGAGAAATAAACCGGCGGATAGTTCAATCGCCTTTCGCTTCGATGGTTCCAGCGGTCCCCACTGTACGCCCATCAGCGCTGTTTGCGGGTATTTGGCGTATCATGGCCGCCTTGATCCCGCCAACGAGGCAGCTAGATGTCGGCAACACAGAACGCAAACGGTTATTCGGTCAGCCAGGACAAGGACGGCCAATGGTGGATTATCAACTACCATGGCGAGCAGGTGGCCGGCCCCTTGCCCAGCAAGACGATGGCGGTGGAAGTCGCCGCGGTCTTCCAGGACGAGCGCTCTGCACCGGCGCCCCGGGAGCGCGAACAGGCGCCAGCGCGCAATAATCGCCGCAAGAAGTAATCGACCAGCCCCTTCGACGCCTGGGTGCTCGAAGGGGCCATTGGTTTAGCTGTACCGGAATGGCCATTCGCTATAATCTCGCGCCATCCTTCCCTTCTCGATGACTCTCCCCATGAAGACACTCCTGGCGCTGTCCGCAGTCCTGGCCCTGGCAGGTTGTGCCTCGGCGGAAAAAACCTACCTGGATAACGGCGAGCAAGGCCTGTCCATCGACTGTTCGGGCGAAGCCAACTCCTGGGCCACCTGCTATGAGAAGGCGGATGCCTCATGCGCCGGCACCGGCTACCGCATCGTCGGCACCGATGGCACGCCACAGGCCAAGGACAGCGAAAAAACCTTGGGCGTCGACGTCGGGAACTTCACCAGCCGCAGTGTCGTGGTCGTCTGCAAATAAGCTAGATGTGAATCTCGGCGAACTTGATCCCCAGGCCCCGCAAGGTCTCGATCAGGTCATCGAGCCGGCCGAAGGATTCGACTTCGTCCTGGTCATCCACGAGAAAGAAACTGCGTCCGGCGCTTTTCTTGAAGAAGACGATCCATTCCCCGGGGCTCGCAGGATTCTGTATCACATGGGTGGCGCAGATAAGTCCTTCTGCATGGCGCTCGCGGACCTGCTCGCGTTTCATCGACTGAACTCCATAAATGACAATGCCGCCAACGTGACCGTGGCGGCATTTTTTCGAAGGATGCAGTTTAACCGATGCCGGCCCGTTCGTCAGGCCCGGGACGCGCTCAACCGGAGATGCATGCGTTGGCCGCTTCCTGCACGTCTCCCGGACGCACCGGCACGTTGGACAGGCTTTCGTGCAACTTGATGCTGCTGCCACTGGAACGCTCGTCAATGTCGAACACCGCCGCGGGCAGCGTCGACAATCGGCCTGGCACGATCACCCGGACGCCGTTCTTGTGCGGCTCCATCTGCAGCGGGCCACGGGTCTTGAGCAGCTTGTCGGCAACGCAATTGGCGTATTCATGAGGTTTCTTACCGGAGATGACGCTCATGGTGGGTGGCGTCTGGTTGATGTCCGATACCGATGCACATCCACCCAGGGCCAAGGCCATTACCCACACGCTGCGCTTCATATCAATCCTCCGATAAAGACCCTCCGACAATGCAAACGCCGTTTTTCTCCGGCGCCCTGGTTTTTTTATTCGCCTACCGGCAATAAATAAGTTTCACCCAGGACAGGGGTCGGTTATTGCACCGTGGTGCTGGTAAACTGCGCGCCATTATTTGCCCACCTTGCCGTGTCGATTGCAAGAAATGCCCTTCTGGAGGCACCCATGAAATTCATCCATCAGCGCGAGCACCTCAACGAGGACGACATCGTCGTCATCGAATGCTCCCAAATGTGCAACATCCGCTTGATGAACGACGCCAATTTCCGCAGCTTCAAGAACGGTGGCCGGCACACTTACCATGGCGGCGCGTTCGACACGTTCCCGGCCAGGATCACCGCGCCCAGCACCGGTTTCTGGAACATTACCATCGACACCGTCAGCCGTCGCGCCATCAGCGTCACCCGCAAGCCGACCCTGACCCACAAGATCAAGATCATCCGGCGCTCCAGCTCGAAACTCAGCTGAGCCTCCCTATCGCAAAGGACAGGAAAACCGTGACCCCGACGACCAAATACGTGATCAAGTACAAGCTCAACGGCGAACGCCGCTTCGAGTTCGCGCAGTTGCAAACCGGCACTGAGGAAGAAGCCATTGCCGCGCTGAAAAAGCTGCATGGCGAGACGGACGACGAGATCACCGAGCTCAAGGTCAGCAAGGCGCTGTAAGACGCAGCCACGCATCCGTGGCGAGGGGATTTATCCCCGCTGGGCTGCGCAGCAGCCCAAAACTTGCTACCTCATTGCAGCAGGTGAAAAGTGAATGCGAGCTTACGACTGCTGCGCAGCCGAGCGGGGATAAATCCCCTCGCCACAAGAGCTCTCAAATAAGCAAGAAACGGGGTGCCTGCACCGCGGCATTCTGCAGACTGACCAGTCCTCCCTACAGGATTGCCATCATGTCCCCTACCCCCGCCCTGACCCAACACCTTTCCAACCTCGACTGGCCCACCCTGGAACGAAGCCTCGACCAGGACGGCTGCGCGATCATTCGCAACCTTATGTCGGCAACGCAATGCCGGGAGTTGAGTAGCTTGTATGCGGACCCCAGGCTTTTTCGTTCGAGGGTAATAATGGCTCGCTACGGATTCGGGCGCGGCGAGTACCAGTACTTTGCTTATCCGCTGCCTGAAGTGATCCAGCAATTGCGTCAGTCGCTGTATCCGAAGCTGGTACCGCTGGCCAATCGCTGGAATGAATGCATGGGGCTGGAAGCGCGATTTCCCGAGCAACACACCGATTTCATCCAACGCTGCCACGCCGCCGGTCAACAACGCCCCACTCCATTGCTGCTGCAATACGGGCCTCAGGACTACAACTGCCTGCACCAGGACCTGTATGGCGAGCACGTATTCCCGCTGCAGGTGGCGATCCTGCTGTCGGAACCCGGCGAGGACTTCACCGGGGGCGAGTTCGTCCTCACCGAGCAGCGCCCGCGTATGCAGTCGCGCCCCCAGGTCATCGACTTGAAACAAGGCGACGCCGTAGTGTTCGCCGTGCATCAGCGGCCGGTCAAAGGCGTTCGAGGTTATTATCGAGTCAACTTGCGCCATGGCGTCAGCCGCGTACACAGCGGGCGCCGGCATACACTCGGGATCATTTTTCATGATGCGCAATGACGACACGCCCATCACCTTCGACCTGTTCGCCGACCAGGCGCCCACTCTCCCAGGCCAGGTCGAGCAGATCGGCCGCCAGTCCTTTGTACTGCGCGGGTTTGCCCTGCCTTGGCTCGACCGCCTGCTGCCGGCCCTGGAAAGCGTCTTGCAGGCAGCACCGTTCCGGCAGATGGTCACGCCCGGCGGTTTCACCATGTCGGTGGCCTTGACCAGTTGTGGCGCGCTCGGCTGGACCACTGACCGCAGCGGCTACCGCTATACCGCCCACGACCCGCAGACCGGCCACCCCTGGCCCGACATGCCGCCAGTATTTCGCGAACTGGCCCTGGCCGCCGCCCGTGAGGCAAGGTTCGAGCATTTCGAGCCGGACGCCTGCCTGATCAACCGCTACGTGCCTGGCGCACGCATGTCGCTGCACCAGGACAAGAACGAACGTTCCCTGACGGCCCCCGTCGTCTCGCTCTCCCTGGGCCTGCCAGCCGTCTTCCAGTTCGGCGGATTCGAGCGCAGCGACAAAAGCCAGCGCATCCCGTTGTTCCATGGCGACATTGTGGTCTGGGGTGGCGTGGACCGGTTACGCTACCACGGCGTGCTGCCGCTCAAGCCCGGAGAGCATCCGCGCCTGGGCGCCCAACGGATCAACCTGACGTTCCGCATGGCCGGTTAAAAGCGCAGAATTCAACCGCAAGACCCGGAGTGTCGTCACAAGCATGGCTCCTTACTCTAGGCAAAACGGGCCAATGGAATAACGACCATGAACAACACTTCCAACAACCGCTCCCCTGATCAGGACCCACGCTGGGCCGCCGTGCTCGCCCGGGATCCACGCGCCGACGGCACATTTGTCTACGGCGTGAAGACCACTGGCATCTATTGCCACCCCAGCAGCCTGTCGCGCCTGCCGAACCCGCGCAACGTCGAATTCTTCGACACGCCGGAACAGGCCCAGGCCGCCGGCTACCGCCCCAGCAAGCGCCTGGCAAGGGACCAGACCCAGATTGCCGCGCAACAAGCGGCCCGGGTCGCGGCCGCCTGCCGGCAGATCGAGGCGGCCGAGGAACTGCCTGGGCTGAATGACCTCGCCAGGACTGCGGGCCTGAGCCCCTTCCACTTCCATCGAGTCTTCAAATCCATCACCGGCCTGACACCCAAGGCCTACGCCGCAGCCCATCGCTCACGCAAGGTGCGCGAACGCCTGGCAGACGCCGGATCGGTGACCGAAGCGCTGTATGACGCCGGCTTCAATTCCAACAGCCGCTTCTATGAAGCCGCCGACAAAGTCCTGGGCATGAAACCCGCCGATTACCGCGCCGCCGGACAAAACACTGACATTCGCTTCGCCGTCGGCCAGTGCTCCCTCGGGGCGATCCTGGTGGCGCAAAGCGAGCGTGGCGTATGCGCGATCCTGCTGGGGGATGATCCGGACGCGCTGGTGCGCGACCTGCAGGACAAATTCCGCCGGGCCAACCTCATCGGCGCCGACCGGGAATTCGAGCAACTGATCGCCCAGGTGGTGGGGTTTATCGAAGCGCCGGCCCTGGGCCTGGATTTGCCGTTGGACCTGCGCGGCACGGCGTTCCAGGAGCGGGTCTGGCAGGCCCTGCGGGAGATTCCACCCGGCAGCACCGCCAGCTACGCCGAGATCGCCCAGCGCATCGGTTTGCCCAAAGCGGTGCGCGCGGTGGCCCAGGCCTGCGGTGCCAACAGCCTCGCCGTGGCGATCCCCTGCCATCGGGTGGTGCGCAGCGACGGCAACCTGTCCGGCTACCGCTGGGGCGTTGAGCGCAAGCGTCAGCTGTTGGCGCTGGAGCGCTCGCCGGAGGATTGAACGCCGATATAGATCGCGACCGAATCGGGTGCGTTGTACACCTCGAAATCGGTGGTGAACCGGCGCACGGCCTGCGGGTTGTCGGCGAAGTACGCCCAGATCAGCCCCCAGGCCTGGATCACGCAGCCGGGCATCTCACCCTTGGCGGAGAACACCAGGTAATCCCCGCCCTCGATATCCACGGCGGGGTAGCCTGCGCTCGTGGCATCGACCTGCACACCCGCCGTCACGTTGAAATAACCAGTCGCATCGGACTCGTAGTCGGAATACACCCCATAAACGAACGACTCCGACTGAAGCGCCGGGATCCGGTCGAACACCCCTTCGGTGAAGAATTGCTGCCACATCGGGCCGATCTTCGCCGCGTCGCCCTGTTGCTCGTCGGCGTTGCGGGTGCGCACCTGCAATCCGGCCACCGTGAAGGGTTCGACAGTCCTGAGTTTCACGTCCATGGGTCGGGCTCCTTGATGGTTGAAGTCCGCATGGTACCGATCCTTGCGTCGGGATCAACCCGGACATCGATTGAAAAACTCGACTGGCCCTGGCCGGGTCACTCCTGCTAAAAACAGCATTTCCTTCTGCCGTCGGAGACACCCGGACATGAGTCAGTGGCCAGACACCCGCATTCTCGACCTGCTCGGCATCGAGCATCCGATCATCCAGGGTCCGCTGGCCGGGGTGACCGGTCCGGCCATGGTGGTCGCCACGTCCAATGCCGGTGGGATGGGTTCGATGCCTGCCGCGATGCTCGATGTAGAGCAATTGCGCCAGGCCCTGACCGACATTGCAGGACAGACCGACAAGCCGTTCAACGTGAATTTTTTCAGCCACCAACCGCCGGTCTTTGATGAGCAAAGGGCCGAGGCCTGGAAGCAACGACTCAAGCCTTATTACGAAGAGCTTGGCGCCGATTTTGACGCGCCAACGCCGGTATCCAATCGCACGCCATTCGACGACGCAGCCTGCCGCGTGCTGGAAGAGTTGCGGCCCAAGGTGGTCAGCTTCCACTTCGGCCTGCCGGAAAAGTCGTTGCTGGATCGGGTCAAGGCCACCGGCGCGAAAATCCTCTCGTCGGCCACCACTGTCGAGGAAGCCATCTGGCTCGAACAACACGGCTGCGACGCGATCATCGCCATGGGTTATGAAGCCGGCGGTCATCGCGGGATGTTCCTCAGTGAAGACCTCAACACTCAAGTGGGCCTGTTCGCCCTGCTGCCGCAGATCGTGGACGCAGTGAAGGTGCCGGTGATCGCAACCGGCGGTATCGGCGATGCGCGCGGAATCGTCGCCGCGTTCGCCCTGGGCGCGTCGGCGGTACAGCTGGGCAGCGCCTATCTGTTCACGCCCGAGGCGAAGATCAGCGCGTCCCATCACCGGGCGTTGCGCACGGCCAAGGAAAGCCAGACCGCGGTCACCAATCTGTTCACCGGGCGCCCGGCCCGAGGGATCGTCAACCGAGTGATGCGCGAAGTCGGCCCGATGAGCCCGCTCGCCCCCGCCTTTCCCCTGGCGGGCGGCGCATTGATGCCCTTGCGCGCCAAAGATGAAGCTGACTTCTCCAATCTCTGGGCCGGCCAGGCGTTTCCCATGGGGCGAGAGTTGCCGAGCGGCGAGTTGACGCGGCGTCTGGCCGAGGAGGCGCTGGCTCGATTCAAGGGCTGAGCGCAAGCCTGACAGTCCCCGGCGCTTGACCGGACGCTATCGCGAGCAAGCTCGCTCCCACAGGGGTTCAGTGTGAATATCAATCATGCATTCATCCCGAAATCCTGTGGGAGCGAGTTTGCTCGCGATGACGGCAGCCCTGCCACCGCTGACTTCTGACAAAATGCCACGTTCCGTTTGCCAGCCATTCGCTATATATTCCGCTATATAGCGAACCCGCCCCCACGGAACCCTGTCCATGCGCCCAGTCCATTTCGCCCCGCTGCTGCTGGCAGCCTGCTTTTGTGTCAACGCTGCCCACGCCGAAGAGGTGCAAGTCGCGGTCGCGTCCAATTTCACCGCCCCGATCCAGGCCATCGCCGCCGATTTCGAGAAGGACACCGGACACAAACTGATTGCCGCATACGGCGCGACCGGGCAGTTCTACACCCAGATCAAGAACGGCGCGCCGTTCGAAGTGTTCCTCGCCGCCGACGACACCACCCCGGCCAAACTGGAAAGCGAAGGCGATACCGTGAAAGGCTCGCGCTTCACCTATGCCATTGGCACGCTTGCGTTGTGGTCAGCCAAGGACAATTACGTCGACGCCAAGGGCCAGGTCCTGCGGGACAACGCGTTCCAACACCTGTCCATCGCTAACCCGAAAGCCGCGCCCTATGGCTTCGCCGCCACCCAGGTGTTGGATAAGATGGGGCTCGCCAATCAGGTCAAGGGCAAGATCGTCGAAGGCCAGAACATCACCCAGGCCTACCAGTTCGTTTCCACCGGCAATGCCGAGCTCGGTTTCGTGGCCTTGTCCCAGGTGTTCAAGGACGGCAAGCTGGCGAGCGGTTCCGCGTGGATTGTCCCTGCCGAACTGCACGACCCGATCAAGCAGGACGCCGTGATCCTCGGCAAGGGCCGGGACAACGCTGCCGCGAAGGCATTGATGGACTACCTCAAGGGCCCGAAAGCCGCCGCCATCATCCAAGCCTACGGTTATCAACGCTAAATGCTGACCGGCGCCGACTATTCCGCCATCGGGTTGACCCTGAAACTGGCGTCACTGACCACGGTGATCCTGCTGCTGATCGGCACGCCCATCGCGTTGTGGCTGTCGCGCACCCGATCCTGGCTGCGCGGGCCCGTGGGCGCGGTGGTTGCCCTGCCATTGGTGCTGCCGCCGACCGTGATCGGCTTCTATCTGTTGCTGGCATTGGGGCCAAACGGCTGGATCGGCCAGTTCACCCAGTTCCTCGGCCTGGGCACCCTCACCTTCAGCTTTACCGGGCTGGTGATTGGCTCGGTGATCTACTCGATGCCCTTCGTCGTGCAGCCGCTGCAAAACGCCTTTTCCGCCATCGGCAGCCGCCCCCTGGAAGTCGCCGCCACCCTGCGAGCCGGGCCGTGGGACACCTTCTTCAGCGTCATCCTGCCCTTGGCGCGCCCCGGCTTCATCTCGGCGGCGATCCTCGGCTTCGCCCACACGGTCGGCGAATTTGGCGTGGTGCTGATGATCGGCGGGAACATTCCGGACAAGACCCGGGTGGTGTCGGTGCAGATCTACGACCATGTCGAAGCCCTTGAATACAGCCAGGCCCACTGGCTGGCAGCAGCGATGCTGGTGTTTTCCTTCCTGGTGTTGCTGGCGTTGTATTCCAGCCGCCGAACCCGCGCCGGCTGGAGCTGATCGATGATCCAGGCGAGATTTCAACTCGACCACGGCCCGTTTTCCCTGGACCTGGACGTGCAATTGCCTGGCCGGGGCGTGACCGCGCTATACGGCGAATCCGGCTCCGGCAAGACCACCTGCCTGCGCTGCATCGCCGGGCTGGACCGGCCTGCGCGGGGCCTCGTCGAGGTCAATGGCGAGGTGTGGCAGGACAGCGAGCGCGGGATTTTCGTGCCGCCCCACCAGCGAGCGCTGGGGTACGTTTTCCAAGAGGCGAGCCTGTTTGATCACCTGTCGGTGCGCGGTAACTTGCTGTTCGGCCTCAAGCGCGTTGCCATGGCGCAACGGCGTGTGGACATGACCCAAGCGACGGAACTGCTGGGCATCGGCCACCTGCTCGACAGGCAGCCGCACAACCTCTCCGGCGGCGAACGCCAGCGCGTTGGTATCGCCCGCGCCTTGTTGACCAGCCCGCGCTTGCTGCTGATGGATGAACCGCTGGCGGCCCTCGATACGCGACGCAAGAACGAGATCCTGCCGTACCTGCAACGACTCCACGATGAACTGGACATCCCGGTGCTGTACGTCAGCCATTCCCAGGATGAAGTGGCGCGCCTGGCCGATCACATCGTGTTGCTGGATGCCGGGCGGGCCTTGGCCAGCGGGCCGATCGGCGAGACCCTGGCCCGGCTCGACCTGCCACTGGCCCTGGGCGATGACGCAGGCGTGGTGATCCAGGGCAAGGTCGCCGGCTATGACACGCAGTATCAGTTGCTCACCCTGACGCTGCCCGACAGCCAGCTCCGCATGCGCGTGACCCACACGCCCCTGGCTGACGGACTGCCGCTGCGCATCAAGGTCCAGGCCCGGGACGTCAGCCTGAGCCTGGCAAACGATGCGCAGACCAGCATCCTCAATCGCCTGCCAGTGACGGTGGTCAGCGAACTGGCCGGCGACAACGCGGCCCACGTGCTGATCCGCCTGGACGCTGCCGGCACCCCGCTGCTGGCGCGGATCACCCGGTATTCCCGCGACCAGTTGAAGCTGCACCCAGGGCAAGTGCTGTGGGCGCAGATCAAGGCGGTGGCGGTGTTGGCGTAGCCGTTCACAGAAGATTTCCCCTGTGGGAGCGAGCTTGCTCGCGATGACGTCGGCACATTCAGCTTCTGAGCAAGCTGATCCACCGCTATCGCGAGCAAGCTCGCTCCCACAGGGTTTGAATCGGGTGATATGAGAATCTCGGCACGACCGCAACGGCCAGCGGTCAATGAATTCACAGGCCATCCGAATTCATCGCCAAGGATCCACCATGCCCGATACCCCAATGCCCGATGCGCTCCCGGCCGACTTGCATTACGTCGACGACACGGCGCCGGGCATCACCCGCAGGAAACTGCGGGGCAAGTTCTGTTATTTCGATCCATCGGGCGAGCGCATCACCGACGCAGCCGAAATCCAGCGCATCAATGCCCTGGCCGTTCCGCCGGCCTACACCGATGTCTGGATCTGCACCGACCCGCGCGGCCATCTCCAGGCCACCGGCCGCGATGCCCGTGGCCGCAAGCAATACCGTTATCATCCACGCTGGCGCGAAGTGCGCGATGCCGACAAGTATTCACGCATGCTGGAGTTTGGCCGCACCCTGCCCCGCTTGCGCAAGCGCCTGGAAGACATTCTCGCCGCCCCGGGCTTCAGCCGCGACAAAGTCATGGCAACAGTCATCACCTTGCTCGACGTGACCCTGATCCGCGTCGGCAACACCCAATACGCCCGGGATAATCGTTCCTACGGCCTGACCACGCTGCGCAACAAGCACGTCGCGGTCAACGGCAGTGCCATCGCGTTCCAGTTCCGTGGCAAAAGCGGCATCGAACACCAGATCACCGTGAAAGACCGACGCCTGGCGCGCATCATCCGGCGCTGCCAGGAAATGCCCGGACAGAATCTGTTCCAGTACCTGGACGAGAACGGCGAGCGCCACGCCGTCACCTCATCGGACGTCAATGCCTACCTCAAGACACTCACCGGCGCGGATTTCACCGCCAAGGATTACCGCACCTGGGCGGGCAGCGCGGCAGCCCTGGAGGGACTGCGCACATTGCAATGGGAAACCGAAACCGAGGCCAAGCGACACGTCGCCGAGATGGTCCGGCAAGTCGCCCGCCAGTTGGGCAACACGCCAGCCGTCTGTCGCAAATGCTACATCCATCCCGCCGTACTGGAAGGCTTCATGGGCGGCGTCCTGCATGAACTGCCCAAGCCTCGGGTGCGCAAGGGCCTCAGTGCGCAGGAAGCGGCGCTGACGATGTTCTTGGAACGCATGGCCCACGCCGTCGAAGCCTGTTGAGCGAAACGATCGATTCGTAGCCGGACTCGATAACGTGTTACGGAAGTGGAACATCCGACAGCCGGTGGACTCCCAACTGTACAGAGCCGCTGATCCGCAGACTCGTCAACGCGTGACGTCGAGAGGAGTTTCAGATGTCCGAACACATCGTCCATTTCCATTGCCAGATCGATCAGGGAACCACCGAACGCTTCCGCGACAATTGCCTGGAAGCCATTGAAAAAGGCGCTGACTCGCTGATGCTCAACCTCTCTACGGTCGGCGGTAGCACCAACTTCGGGTTCACCCTCTACACCTTCATCAAGTCCCTCCCCGTGCCGGTGCGCGCCGTGAACGCCGGCAACATCGAGTCGATGGGCATCGTCATGTACCTGGCCGCCAGCGACCGCACCACGACCCCGCATTCGCGCTTCCTGATCCACCCGATGAATTGGTATTTCGGCCAGAAATCCGTGGACCACTCGCGCTTGCGCGAATACCTGTCCAGCCTCGACAACGACGTGGCGCGGTACGTGGAAATCTACGTCAAGGAAACGGCCGGCGCTGCCACGCAACTGGATATCTTCAAATGCCTGTGCGCCGAAGAACGAGTGATCCCGGCGGAGAATTCCCTGGCCTTCGGCATCGCGCATCGGGTTGAACAAGTGGTGTTCCCACCCGAGGCCAAGCATTGGAAAGTGAGCGGCGGCGAGGACTGAAACCGTCCCCCTGGCAATGAATAAATTCGATTTGACGCCGTTTTGTTTATTAACAAAATCCATGTTGTATAAGTTCAAGCGAAACGGCTGTATAACTTTTTCCATACACTTTTACAAACCAATGCCGTTCGTCGCCAGCGAAACGTTTTTTTTTAAACTTCCCTTCGCAGTTTTCTTTCACAGTACTGCGAGGCACGTTTTACTCGCTTAACCAAAATGAGGATTCTCGAAATGGCTAATAGCGGAAACAAAAACCCAGGTAACTTCGCAAACGACCGTGAGAAAGCATCCGAAGCCGGCAAGAAAGGCGGACATGCTTCCGGCGGCAATTTCGCAAACGACCGGGAAAAAGCTTCTGAAGCTGGCCGCAAAGGTGGCGAACGTAGCCACGGCGGTGGCCGGAAGTCGTAACCCGGAGAATCGTTGGGGCGCAGCTTTGCTGCGTCCTGGCGCTTAACCTGTCGAGGTCATGAATGAGCCACGATCGATTCATCATCAGCTTTATCGCCGACGGCCAACCCGATAGCCGGGTACTCGCAACGGACACCGAGACGCTGACCACCGAAGAAGCCGAAGCGCTCTTGAGGGTGACCTTCACTGAACTTAAGAGTGTCAAGATCAGTGACGTTCAAGTTCAGAAAAGAACCAGGCCAAACGAAACGGAACACGATGTTCCGGGGCATTTCAAACAGCCGTAACGGATGCCAATCGCCCACCTAACTTCCAAACGCACCTATCTTTTGCTGTCGCTGCACTTGTGGCGAGGGGATTTATCCCCGCTGGGCTGCGAAGCAGCCCCCCGGGCGACAAACTTGATATCTGATTCGTTTATTATTTGGGGTCGCTTCGCAACCCAGCGGGGATAAATCCCCTCGCCACAGAAAGCTTTCTTCAAGATCACTTTCTTTAATGAGCATGCCCCGTCGGATCCTTGATCTGCCAAATCTTGCCTTTCTGCCACGCATCCGCGCCAGGATCGATTGCCGGCGCCTCAATGGATTCGCGGGCACGTTTCTTCGCTTCGCTGTCGATGCCCATCCGCCCGTCGCGCTCGCCCACCAACTGCGAATCGATCTGGCCATCGGCCGTAAAGCCCATCATCAGTTGCGGGACGCCGTAGGGCAGCGCGTTGCCCTGCTCGGTGTGCCAGGTGTGCCAGGTCTTGCCGTAGGTGCTGACCAGGTTCTTCATCAAGCGCGTTTCGGCGGCTTCGGGTATGCCCGGCGCGACCAGTTGGCCCGACTTCACTTCATGCACATGGCTGTGCCACAGCTGCTTCTCGGCGGCGGGCAAGTCTTCGAACAAGCGCTTGCTGATGATGTACTCCACCCCCATCAATTTGGCCTTGGCAGTGTTGGCGTCGAAGATGGCGCACTGGAAGATTTCTTCGTTCAGTGCCGTGCAGTAGTGGTGCGCTTCCATTTGCCCGGACATTCGTCCGTTATAGAAATGAAAACCATCGAGGTAGGTATCCAACGCTTGCAACGGGGGTTTGTCCTGCATGATCCCGGCCCCCGCTTCCAGGGTCGCGGTGGTCGGGCTTTTCGCAGCCCCTGGCGCATCCACCGGTGAATGGCTGTTGCCGCCCGCGCAGCCCGCCAGGCCCACCGTTGCCGCATAGAGCATGGCCCAGGTTCCATGAACAATCTTTCCAGGCATCTCGACTCTCCTTTCCATGACTGTTCATGAGAAAGGCGTCCGCTGGCCGGGGTTTGATTTTTTCCCTAAGGGAACCGACGAGCGGCCGCTACGGCCGCGCGTTGTAGGCCTGCTTCACAGTGTCGATCCAGGCCGGGTCCAAGCGTGATTGATCAGGGTCCAGGCCTTGCGCCTGCAATTTCTCCAGATGTTCATCGGCCTCGCGAACCAGCGAGGCGTGGTCGCTGGAATTGGCATCCAGCAGGTGCATCTGGGCCAAGCCCAAGTGATAGAAACGCAACAGTTTCATTGCCGCCGGGTCCCGGGCCTGCGCGCCGGCCTTCACTTGATGCATCACGTTGGTGATGCTCATCAGGCTGCGCTTGAGCTGCCAGCCGTACACCGCCGCACTCATCCACGGCTGCGACCAGAAATACCCGCGCATCAGCCCGGCCATCACCAGCACGGCAGCAAATACGCCACCGACATTGAAGCGAAAATTGTCCCCTCCAGGCGTACCGAACGCCATCACTGCCAAGCTCGATAACAGCATCGCCAGCGCGAGAAACACCACGGCCAGGATGAGCGTGCTGCGACGGGTCTGTTGCCGGTAGTCGGCGGCGTCCCACGGTTTGATCTCGAACATCGCGTCGCAATTTCCTTGTGTGGCGTGAAAAGAGTCGCGCATTATCGCCTGCCCGGTCGATTTAGCTATGCTGGGGCTCATTTTAAGTGGCAAGCGATCCGAAGGACCCGGATCAAAGTCCATGGCGATACCGCAAGGATCGTGCGATCTTCCTGCGTGGATGTTTTTTTCAAGATGCCGCCGTCGTGCGAGCGGCATCGTTTTCAAGGAAAGCTGAATGACTCAAAGACATGTAATCAACGCTTCGGTAAGCCCGAAGGGCAGCCTGGAAACCCTGTCCCAGCGCGAAGTGCAGCAACTGAGCGAAGCCGGTTCCGGCAGCATCTACGATCTATTCCGCCAGTGCGCCCTGGCCATTCTCAATACCGGCGCCCATGTCGATAACGCCAAGACCATCCTGGAAGCCTACAAGGACTTCGAGATCCGCATTCACCAGCAGGACCGTGGCGTGCGCCTGGAACTGCTGAACGCGCCGGCCGACGCATTCGTCGACGGCGAAATGATCGCCAGCACCCGCGAGATGCTGTTCAGCGCCCTGCGCGACATCGTCTATACCGAGAACGAACTGGACAGCCAGCGCATCGACCTGAGCTCATCCCAGGGCATCAGCGACTACGTCTTCCACCTGCTGCGCAACGCTCGCACCCTGCGCCCGGGCGTGGAACCGAAAATCGTCGTGTGCTGGGGCGGTCACTCGATCAACACGGAAGAATACAAATACACCAAGAAAGTCGGCCACGAACTGGGCCTGCGCAGCCTGGACATCTGCACCGGCTGCGGCCCGGGCGTGATGAAGGGCCCGATGAAAGGCGCCACCATCGCCCACGCCAAGCAGCGCATCCACGGCGGTCGCTACCTGGGCCTGACCGAGCCGGGCATCATCGCCGCCGAAGCGCCGAACCCGATCGTCAATGAGCTGGTGATCCTGCCGGACATCGAGAAGCGCCTGGAAGCCTTCGTCCGCGTCGGCCACGGCATCATCATCTTCCCGGGCGGCGCCGGTACGGCGGAAGAGTTCCTCTACTTGCTGGGCATTCTCATGCACCCGGCCAACCAGGACCTGCCCTTCCCGGTGATCCTCACCGGGCCTAAAAGCGCCACGCCGTATTTCGAGCAACTGCACGCATTCGTCGGTGCGACCTTGGGCGAGGCCGCGCAAAAGCATTACCAGATCATCATTGACGACCCGGCCGAAGTGGCGCGGCAGATGACCCAGGGGTTGAAAGAAGTGAAGCAGTTCCGCCGCGAGCGCAACGACGCGTTCCACTTCAACTGGCTGCTGAAAATCGACGAAGGTTTCCAGCGTCCGTTCGACCCAACCCACGCCAACATGGCCAGCCTGGGCCTGAGCCGCGAATTGCCAGCCCACGAATTGGCCGCGAACCTGCGCCGGGCGTTCTCGGGGATCGTGGCGGGGAACGTGAAGGACAAGGGCATCCGCCTGATCGAAGAACACGGCCCGTACGAAATCCACGGCGACGCCGCGATCATGGAGCCGCTGGATCGCCTGCTCCAAGCCTTCGTCGCCCAGCATCGGATGAAACTGCCGGGCGGCGCGGCGTATGTGCCGTGCTATCGCGTAGTGACCTGATCTGATCGAATCACCGAAGATCCAATGTGGGAGCGAGCTTGCTCGCTATAGCGGTGGTTCAGCCAGCATCGGTGCTGGATGGACCGCCATCGCGAGCAAGCTCGCTCCCACAGGGGGTTAGCGGTGAATTGGAAGGTGCATCGATCCGCCATCCACCGTGACGCTCAGCCCACGGTAATCCTCGATCTGCCCATGCAACGTCACCACCGGGTGGGTATGCGTGGCGGTCACGACCATCACGTCCATGCCCGCCGCCTCGCCGGCCTTGATCCCGGCGTCGGCGTCCTCGAACACCAGGCATTCCTGCGGGGCGACCTGCAAGCGTTGCGCGGCCAACAGATAGCACCCTGGATTCGGCTTACCGGCGCTCACGTCTTCGGCAGTCACCATCACCTCTGGGCGCGGGATCCCGGCGGCTTCCATCCGGCGTAAAGCCAAGGCCATCGGCGCAGACGTGACGATAGCCCATTGCGTTGGCGGCAGGCTCCTGAGAAATGCCACCGCCCCGGGCACCTCGACCACGCCTTCCACGTCTTCGATTTCTTCAACGGTGAGCTGCGCGGCCTCGGACTGGACATCCACACCGGGCAAGTTCTGGCGGGCGACCGTGTCGACGGCGCGCACGCCGTGGATGGTAGGCAGGAACTTCGCCACGTCCAGGCCATGGCGGATGGCCCAGCGGGTCCAGATCCGCTCGGTGGCGGCGACCGAATTGAGCAGCGTGCCGTCCATGTCGAAGAGGAAGGCGCGGTAGGCGATGGAGGGGAGTTCTACGGACATCGTGATCCTCGTACTGGGATGAAATGGTGGCCACTGTCTGTGGGAGCGGG
>NZ_JAESPG010000048.1:0-34491 GCF_016756915.1 Pseudomonas sp. HB05 | reverse complement strand
CGGCGTGCCGGGCCTGACCCTGATGAACCGCTACATCAGCGGTGACAACGTGCACACCGCCACCGTCGATGACGGCAAGGAATGGGGCCGTGAAACCGAACTGGCCTACACCGTGCAGAGCGGTGCGCTGAAGAGCCTGAACGTGAAGTGGCGTAACTCGACGATGCGCCGGGACTTCAGCACCAATGAGTTCGATGAGAACCGGTTGATCGTCAGCTATCCGATCAGTCTGTTGTAGAAGCCAAACATGGAGGGAGGCTGTACCACCGTCATCGCGAGCAAGCTCGCTCCCACAGGGTTAAATGTCGAGCACAAAATTTGTGTTCCCTGAAGATCCAGTGTGGGAGCGAGCTTGCTCGCGAAGGCATCATCACATTCAACATTGATGCAAGCTGACCCACCGCTTCCGCGAGCAGGCTCGCTCCCACAGGGATCGGGGGTGGGTCTCACCCCCGTGATTCGACGCCCAGTTCATCCCAGACCGATTCGGCCAGGTGAAAGGTGGCGTTGGCTGCCGGGATGCCGCAGTAGATGGCGCTCTGCATGATCACTTCCTTGATCTCGCTGCGGCTCACGCCGTTGTTGGCGGCGGCGCGCAGGTGCAGCTTGAGTTCTTCGTTGCGGTTCATACCGATCAGCATGGCGATGGTGATCAGGCTGCGGGTATGGCGCGGCAGTCCCGGGCGGGTCCAGATGTCGCCCCAGGCGTGACGGGTGATCATCTCCTGGAATTCGCTGTTGAATTCAGTCAGGGCGTTGAGGCTGCGATCCACGTGGGCATCGCCCAGCACGGCGCGGCGTACCTGCATGCCTTCGTCGTAACGTTGTTTCTCGTCCACAAAAAACTCCTCAGGCCCGGCCGGAATCAAGCAGGAAATCCAGCACCCGCGCGCTGAATGCGGCGCCGGCCTGGACGTTGGAAAGATGTGCAGCGTAAAACTCGGCGTACTCGGCCCCACTCACGCGCTCCTGGATGAAGTGCCCGCCCGACGGCGGCGTCACCGCATCTTCGGTGCCGGCGATCACCAGCAGCGGCACGCGAATCGACACCAACTGCTCGCGGAAATCGGCATCACGCACCGCCGCGCAGTTGGCTGCATAACCTTGGGGAGACGTGGCGGCCAGCATGTCGGTGATTTTTTTTGCCGTCGCAGGCTGCGCCTCGGCAAAGTCCGGGGTAAACCATCGGGCAATCGAGGCGTCGCGCAACGCCACCATCGCATCCTTGCCATCGCGCAGCACGGTTTCGATGCGCGGGTTCCACATCGACGGATCGCCAATCTTGGCTGCCGTGTTGCACACCACCAATTTGCGCAGGCGTTCACCGGCATGGATGCCCAGCCACTGACCGATCAACCCTCCCATGGAAAGGCCGCAGAAGTGCACCTTGTCGATATTCAACTGATCCAGCATCGCCAGCACATCGCGGCCCAGTTGTTCGATGCTATAGGGACCTTCGGTCACCAGCGACTGGCCATGCCCCCGCGTATCGAAACGCAGCACGCGAAAATGCTCGCTAAAGGCAGGAATCTGCTCGTCCCACATATGCAAATCAGTGCCCAGGGAGTTGGAGAGCACCAGCACCGGGGCGTCTTGCGGCCCATCGAATCGGTAGTTCAGATCGCCTTCGGCGAGTTTGACGAATCCCACAACTATCTCCTTTCAGGCATTCAGGGCAAGGTGTTCGGCCACGGCCCGGGCAACCCAGGTCTGGGCCTGGCCGAGGTAATGGGCCGGGTCGAGCAGATGATCGAGCTCGGTCGTGGACAACTGCGCGGTGACCTGGGGTTCATCCCCCAGCACAGCGCGCAGATGCCGCTGTTCGGCCACGGCGCGCTTGCAGCATTGTTCGAGCAAGTGATGCGCGGTATCGCGCCCCACACGTTGGGCCAGGACGATGCTCACCGCTTCCGCCAGCACCAACCCCTGGGTCAGTTCCAGGTTGCGGGCCATGCGCGCCGCATCCACGTCCAACCCTTCGGCCAGCAGTCGCGCCTGTTGCAAGGCACCGGAGACCAGGCAACAGATCTCCGGCAGGGTTTCCCATTCGGCGTGCCACAGGCCCAGGCTGCGCTCGTGTTCCTGGGGCATGGCGCTGAACAGTGTCGACAACAAGCCAGGCACGCGCGTCGCCGCGCCGATCAGCACCGCCGCACCAACCGGGTTGCGCTTGTGGGGCATGGTCGACGAACCGCCCTTGCCTGGCGCCGACGGCTCGAACGCTTCGCCGGCCTCGGTCTGCATCAACAGGCTGATGTCGCGCCCCAATTTGCCCAGGCTACCGGCGACCAACCCCAGCACCGCGCCGAACTCCACCAGACGATCGCGCTGGGTGTGCCACGGTTGTTCCGGCAGGGTCAGTTGCAGCTCGGCGGCCAGAGCTTCGGCCACCGGCAGCGCCTGTTCACCCAACGCGGCAAGTGTCCCGGAGGCACCGCCGAATTGCAGCACCAGCAGACGCGGCTTGAGTTCGCGCAGGCGTTGTCGGCTGCGGGTAACCGCCCCCAGCCAACCGGCGATTTTCATGCCCAGGGTCACCGGCGTGGCGTGTTGCAACCAGGTGCGCCCGGCCAGCGGTGTGGCGGCATAGCGGTCAGCTTGTCGGGCCAGGATGACGGCCAGTTGCGCCAACTCTTCCTCGATATGCGCCAGCGCCTGGCGCAGTTGCAGCACCAACCCGCTGTCCATCACATCCTGGCTGGTGGCGCCCAGGTGCACGTAGCGTTCAGCCTCGGCGCTGTCGGTGGCGATGCGCTTGCCCAACGCTTTCACCAGCGGGATCGCCGAATTGCCGGCGCTGGCAATCGCTTCGCTCAACGCGGAAAAATCGTACAGCTGGGCACGGCAGGCGTTCTCGATCGGTGCCACCGCGTCCTGGGGAATCAGCCCTACTCGCGCCTCGGCCCGGGCCAGCGCGGCCTCGACATCCAGCATCGCCTGGACCCGCCCCGCATCACAGAAGATCTCGCGCATGTCGCGGGCGGTGAAGTAGGCATCGAACAGCTGATTGGCCGGTCGTTCGCTCATAAACAGTCCTTGGGAAGGTAGATGCCTTTGTGGCGAGGGAGCTTGCTCCCGCTTGAGTGCGAAGCGCTCACAAGAGAGGGCTGCTGCGCAGCCCAACGGGGATAAATCCCCTCGCCACAGCAAGCTCCCTCGCCACAATGATTCAAACAAGCCTTAAGTGAATGGATCAAAGATCATGGTGCAAATACGTCGGTTGCTTGGGCAGGCGCAGGCTGAACAGGAACGCCACCACCATCATCACCGTGACATACCAATAAAACGCGTTCTCCATGCCTTGGGCTTTCAGGCTCAAGGCGACGTATTCCGCCGATCCACCAAAAAGCGCATTGGCCACCGCGTAAGCCAACCCTACTCCCAGCGCGCGCACTTCAGGTGGAAACATTTCGGCTTTCACCAGGCCACTGATGGAGGTATAGAAACTGACGATCGCCAGCGCGAACGTGATCAGCACAAAGGCCAAAAACGGGCTGCTGATGCTTTTCAGCGTCAGCAGGATCGGCACCGTGCATAGCGCCCCAAGGCCACCGAACCAGAGCATGGAGTTACGCCGACCGATCTTGTCCGCCAGCATGCCGAACAGCGGCTGCATGCACATATAGAGGAACAGCGCGCCGGTCATGATGTAGCTGGCGGTCTTGGCGTGCAGGCCGGCGGTGTTCACCAGGTATTTCTGCATGTAGGTGGTGAAGGTGTAGAAAATCAGCGAGCCACCGGCGGTGTAGCCGAGCACGGTGATGAACGCGGCCTTGTGGTCGCGAAACAGCGCGGCGATGCTGCCGGCGTCCTTGTTTTCGCGCATTTCCTTGCTGCTGGTTTCCTTCAAGGAACGGCGCAGGAACAGGGATATCACGGCCGCTACCGCGCCCACCACGAACGGAATCCGCCAGCCATAGGCACGCAGTTCGTCTTCGTTGAGAAACTGTTGCAGGATCACCACCAGCGACACCGCCAGCAGTTGTCCGCCAATCAGAGTCACGTACTGGAACGACGCAAAGAAGCCACGCTGGCCTTTCAGGGCGACTTCGCTCATGTAGGTGGCGGTGGTGCCGTACTCGCCGCCGACCGACAGGCCTTGCAGCAGGCGTGCGAACAACAGCAACAGCGGTGCCCAGACGCCGATGTCCTTGTAGGTGGGCAGGCAGGCGATGAGCAACGAGCCGAAACACATCATCAGCACCGAGATCATCATTGAGTTCTTGCGCCCATGACGGTCCGCCACCCGCCCGAAGATCCAGCCGCCGATGGGTCGCATCAGGAATCCGGCGGCGAACACACCGGCCGTGTTGACCAGTTGCACCGTCGGGTTGTCCGAGGGGAAGAAGGCCGGCGCGAAGTAAATCGCACAGAACGCGTAGACGTAGAAGTCGAACCATTCGACCAGGTTGCCGGATGAGGCACCGACGATGGCGAAGATGCGCTTGCTGCGCTCCTCACCGGTGTAGTGGCTGGTTGGGGTGGTCATGGGTTATTCACTCGTTGGGGCTGACGAAGTCTAGACACACTTCGTAACACTCCCGTTCCACAAACAGTTTTTCAACGTGTAGTGCCTGTACTACCGCCATCAAGAGCAAGCTCGCTCCCACAGGGATTGCATCATCTCTGTGGCGAGGGAGCTTGCTCCCGCTCGGCTGCGAAGCAGTCGCAAAACCAGACACCGCGACCTTTCTGATACATCGAGGCGCCTGCCATGGGCTTGCTGCGCAAGCCAGCGGGAGCAAGCTCCCTCGCCACGGGGGGTTCATTCAATAATCGAAGAACACCGTCTCGGCATCCGTGCCCTGCAGGATCACATTCCACTGATACACGCCCGACGTATCGGGCTTGGCGACGAGGGTACCGCGACGTTCCTCGGGAACGCAGGCCAGCAGCGGATCGGCTTCGTTGGCGGGCTCGCCATCGAAATAGATCCGCGTCAGCAGATGCTTGACCAGCCCGCGAGCGAACACCAGCACCACCAGATGCGGCGCCTGGGTCGTGCCCCCCAGCCCCGGCACAGTGCCGGGCTTGATCGTCGTGAAGCGGAAGCGTCCTTCGGCATCCACCGGCACCCGACCAAAACCGTCAAAATGTGGGTCCAGGGGTTTGTTTTGGTCGTCTTCCGGGTGCGCGTATTTGCCAGCGGCGTTGGCCTGCCAGACTTCCAGCATCGCGTCGTTGACGAACTGGCCGTTGCCATCGACCACCTGCCCGGTGATCGCCACGCGCTGGCCGAGCGTCTCGGCAACGGTCAGGTCTTCGCGGTTCAGCCACGTCAGGCCGATGTGGTAGTAAGGCCCGACGGTGTGGGACGTAGTGGCGTTGAGCGTCATCTTATTTCTCCATCGGCGTGGCATCGCGGCCGCGCAAGACGATGTCCCAGCGATAACCGAGGGCGTAGTGAGGGACGGTTTTTTCCAGATCGAAACGGGCGATCAGGCGTTCCTTGGCACTTGTGTCCGGCACGCAATTGTAGATCGGGTCGTATTCCAGCAACGGATCGCCCGGAAAATACATCTGCGTCACCAGGCGCGTCAGGATGCTCGGCCCGAACAGTGAGAAATGGATATGCGCCGGGCGCCAGGCGTTATGGTGATTACCCCACGGATAGGCGCCGGGCTTGATGGTCTGGAACTGATACCAGCCGTCGGCGTCGGTGACGGTGCGACCGGTGCCGGTGAAATTCGGATCCAGCGGCGCATCGTGGTCGTCACGGTCATGGTTGTAGCGACCGGCGGCGTTGGCCTGCCAGATCTCCACGAGGATGCCCGGCACTGGCTCGCCGTGCTCATCCAGTACGCGCCCGTGAATGATGATTCGTTCACCCAGCGGCTCGCCAGCATGCTGGGCGGTCAGGTCGTGGTCCTTCTCCTTCAGGCGATCGGCACCTACGGTCGGCCCGGTAATTTCCGACAGCGAATGAGGCAGGTACACCAGCGGCTTGGACGGCGATCGCAGGTTGGTGGACTGGTACGGCGGGTGCAGATACTCCGGCTGGGTGCCCGCTTGTGGGCGACGATAACCAGGCTTGTCAGTCATGAAGCATTCCTCGGTTTCTTATTAGTAGAGCGACGCATCAGACACGTTCGATCGCCAGCGCCAGACCTTGGCCGACGCCGACACACATGGTCGCCAAGCCTTTCTTGCCGCCTGTTTTTTCCAGATGATGCAGTGCTGTCATCACCAACCGTGCGCCGCTCATGCCCAGCGGATGACCCAAGGCGATCGCCCCACCGTTCGGGTTGACTTGCGGCGCATCGTCCGCCAGTCCCAAGTCTCGCAATACCGCCAAACCTTGGCTGGCGAAGGCTTCGTTAAGCTCGATCACATCGAAATCCGCGACGGCCAATCCCAGGCGTTCGGTGAGTTTGCGCACCGCCGGCACCGGACCGATGCCCATCACCCGTGGCGCCACACCGGCGCTGGCCATGCCCAACACTTTTCCGCGGGGCGTCAAGCCATGTTTTTTTACTGCTTCGGCCGACGCCAGGATCAACGCGGCCGCGCCGTCATTGACGCCCGAAGCGTTGCCGGCGGTGACCGTCTTGTCCGGACCGTTGACCGGTTTGAGTTTGCCCAGGGTTTCCAGCGTGGTGTCAGGGCGAGGATGTTCATCCTGCTCGACCACGGTTTCGCCCTTTTTATGGGCGATGCGCACCGGCACGATTTCCTCGGCGAAAAACCCTGCCGCCTGGGCCGCCGCCGTGCGTTGCTGGCTGCGCAAGGCGAAAGCGTCCTGGTCGGCGCGGGACACCGCGTAATCATCCGCCACGTTATCAGCGGTCTGCGGCATCGCATCCACGCCGTACTGGGCTTTCATCAACGGGTTGATGAAACGCCAGCCGATGGTGGTGTCTTCCAGTTTCATGTTGCGGGAAAATGCCGCGTCGGCCTTGCCCATCACGAACGGTGCACGAGACATCGATTCCACGCCGCCGGCAATCGCCAGTTCCATCTCGCCACTGGCGATGGCGCGGAACGCGGTGCCGATAGCGTCCATGCCCGAGGCGCAGAGCCGGTTGAGGGTCACGCCGGGAATGTTGTCCGGAAGGCCCGCCAACAGCAGCGCCATGCGCGCCACGTTGCGGTTGTCTTCACCGGCCTGGTTGGCGCAGCCAAGGAACACTTCGTCCACCGCGCTCCAATCCACCGACGGGTTGCGCTCCATCAATGCCTTGATCGGCACGGCGGCCAGGTCATCGGCGCGCACGCCGGACAAACCGCCGCCAAACCGGCCGATGGGGGTTCGAATCGCATCACAGATATACACGTCGCGCATCAGGCTTCTCCCGGTGCCTGGCCGTGGGCCGCCGCGGTGCGAGCTTCCAGGTCGCGCAATGCGCGCAGCTCGACTTCGGTCGGCTCGGCGGTGGTGTGCACCTGGTCGGCGAAACGGATCGCCCACCCGGTGGCCGCAATAACTTGCTCGCGAGTCACGCCGGGGTGCAATGCGGTGACCACGAATTCATGGCTGCTGGCTTCCGGTTCCATGATGCACAAGTCGGTGATGATGCCCACCGGACCTGCGCCCGGCAGGCCCAGGCGCTTGCGCGAATCGCCGCCTTCGCCGTGACCGACCGAGGTGATGAAATCCAGCTTGTCGACAAACGAACGCGCCGACTGCTTGAGGATGATCAGCACGCTCTTGGCCGAACCGGCGATTTCCGGCGCGCCACCGGCACCCGGCAGGCGGACTTTCGGTTGATGGTAATTGCCCACCACCGTGGTGTTGATGTTGCCGAAACGGTCGACCTGGGCCGCGCCGAGGAAACCGACGTCGATACGTCCGCCCTGCAGCCAATAGCGAAAAATCTCACCGGTCGGGACGACAGTGTCCGCGGTTTCCGCCAGCTCGCCGTCGCCGATGGACAGTGGCAACACGCTGGGCTTGGCGCCGATCGGGCCGGATTCATAGATCAGCACGACGTCTGGCGATGAGGTCAGACGCGCCAGGTTGGCCGCTTTCGACGGCAGGCCGATGCCGACGAAGCACACGGCATTGTTCTTCAAGCGACGCGCCGCGGCGACGGTCATCATTTCGTTGGTGGTGTAGTTCATGCGTTCACCTGCGAAGCGGCTGCCAGTCGGGCCTGGAATTCACTGAAATCCCGAGTGCCGTGGATGTATTCGTTGATCCATGCGGTAAACGTCTCACGGTCCCGGGCGATCGGATCCCACGCCTGGTAGAAACGATTGTCACGCTCGGTGTAGCCGTGGGCGTAGGACGGATGGGCACCGCCGGGGACATGGCACACCGCGCTCAACGCCCAGGTCGGCAGCACGCAGGCGTTCATCGGCGCGTTCAGGTCGTCGACGATTTCTTCCACGGTGACGATGCAACGCTTGGCGGCCAGGGCGGCTTCTTTCTGCACGCCGAGAATGCCCCACAGCAGCACGTTGCCCTTGCGGTCGGCTTTCTGGGCGTGGATCACCGTGATGTCCGGGCGTACCGAAGGTACAGCGGCCAATACTTCACCGGTGAAGGGACAGGTCACGCTCTTGATCAGTGGGTTGACCTTCGGCAGGTCGGAACCGGCGTAGGCTCGCAGTACCGCGAACGGTAGGCCGGAGGCACCGGCGACGTAGGCATTGGCCAGGTCGGCGTGGCTGTGTTCTTCGATCTCCAGCGGGTGCGGCCATTGTTTTTCCACGGCATCGCGCAGGCGGTGCAAGGACCCGACGCCAGGGTTGCCGCCCCAGGAGAAAATCAACTTGCGAGCACAACCGGCGCCGATCAACTGGTCGTAGATCAGGTCAGGCGTCATGCGTACCAACGTCAGGTCTTTCTTGCCCTGGCGAATGATTTCATGACCCGCCGCCGTTGGTATCAGGTGCGTGAAGCCTTCGAGCGCGACGGTATCGCCGTCGTTGACGAATTGCTTCACCGCGTCGTGCAGCGAAAGGATTTCAGCCATGGGGCAGGCTCCCGTTTTTCCAGTAGACCGACGTGAAGAAAAAGGCGCGAGGTCAAGCGCCGGAGTGACTGAAGATTAAGCTTCGGGATGACGGCAAAACAATCCGATAATCGACTGAGTGTTCGTTTATCGAACAGATTGTTGTTTGGCTATCGATTTCCCCTGCCATCGGAAACACGCGGGACTGTGGCGAGGGAGCTTGCTCCCGCTGGGCTGCGTAGCAGCCCAAAAAAATCAGGGCCGCTTCGCGCCCCAGCGGGAGCAAGCTCCCTCGCCACGGGTGAGGATTCAGGCTCGGAAAAACTCAGGTCGCATCCGCATGGCTGACCATGCCCTTGATCACCACCGCCGTGGTCGCCAGGGCCGCAGGAATGACCAACGCCGTCAGGACCTGCTCGAAGTTCCAGCCCAGGCCCAACAACGTCGCGCCCATCCAGGCGCCAAGGATCGCCCCGAACCGACCGATGCCCAGCATCCAGGAAACCCCGGTGGCCCGGCCCTGGGTCGGATAGAAGCGCGCCGCCAGGGAAGGCATCGCCGATTGCGCGCCGTTTACGCACATGCCGGCCACCAACACCAGGGTGGCGAGCAAGGTGATGTTGCCCAGGCTCTGCCCTACCGCGTAGGCAAACAGCCCGGCCATCAGATAGAAAATGCCGATGACCTTGTGCGGATTGAACCGGTCCATCGCCCACCCCACGCCGACCGCGCTCAAGACGCCGCCGAATTGAAACAGCGCACCGATAAACGCGGCCTGTTCCATGCTCGCGCCACTGTCACGCATCAGGGTCGGTAGCCAACTGGTCAGGAGATAGACAATCACCAGCCCCATGAAATACGTCAGCCACAACAACAAAGTGCCAGCGCTGTAGGTCCCGGAGAAAATCACCGCCAGCACGTTGCGCGCCTTCACGGTTTTCTGTTCCGGCACACTGAAGCTGGATGCCCGGGCAATAGTCGAAGGATCAATCGGCGCCAAGGTCTTGCGCACTTTGTCCGTGCCACGGTTCCGCACCACCAGGTAACGCGCCGACTCGGGCAACCAGAACAACAGCACCACCGCCAGGATCAGTGGCAGGATTCCGCCGATCATCAACAGGCTGTGCCAGCCGAATGCCGGGATCAACTTGGCCGAAATGAACCCGCCGCCAGCCATGCCGAGGTTGAAGCCACAGAACATGCTCGTCACCAGCAGCGACTTCTTGCGCTCCGGCGTGTACTCGGAGAGCAGCGTCGTGGCGTTCGGCATGCCAGCGCCCAGGCCCAGGCCCGTCAGGAAACGCAGCACCAGCAATTGGTCGACATTGGTGCTGTAGGCGGAAGCCAGGCTGAATGCGCCGAACAGGGCGACGGCCCCGACCAGCACGACCTTGCGCCCGAAGCGGTCCGCCAGGGGCCCGGAACCCAACGCGCCGAAGACCATGCCGATCAGCGCGGCACTCATCACCGGTCCAAGGCTGGCCCGGTCGATGCCCCAGTCCTGGGACAGGGCCGGCGCGATGAAGCCCATGGCCGCCGTATCGAGGCCGTCGAGGAAAACAATCAGGAAACAGAGAATGACCACGCGCCACTGATAGCGCGAAATCGGTTGAGCGTTGATGAAGGACTGCACATCAAGGCAAGTGCCTACGGAAGTCTGGGGCTGGTTCATTTTATTTTTATTCCACGCAAGGGACGCCAGATGACGCTGCGCGACATTAATGAGACCAGGCAAATACCGTCAATTCATCCCGGCCGACTGTGTGCGTTTATCGAACAACTTAGCCTGAACACTTAACTGAACAATTGCGCGCTGAGGTCCCGGCTGGCTCCCAGCAGGCCCGGCAGGAAGCGTTGCTCCAACTCGTTGCGGCTGACCCGACCCGCGTGGGTACTGACATTCAGCGCCGCGACCACCTGGCCCGATGCGTCATACACCGGCACGGCGATCGAGCGCAGGCCTTGCTCCAGTTCCTGGTCGACGATGCACCAGCCTTGTTGCCGAACCTGCTGCAGGCATTCGAGCAACGCCTCGGGTGTATGCAACGTCCGGCTGGTCTTGGCCTGCAAGTCGGCGTGGTCCAGGTAATCGCGCAACGACGCATCGTCCAGGGCAGCCAACAGGATCCTGCCCATCGATGTGCAATACGCCGGCAGACGGCCGCCCACGGACAGATCCACGGAAATCAGCCGCTGGGTGGTGGCCGAGCGGGCGATATAGAGGATGTCGTCACCTTCGAGCGTCGCCATGTTGCAGGCCTCGTGCAGCTGCTCGCTCATGCGGTCCAGGTACGGCTGGGCGGACACGGCCAACGGTGTCGACGACAGATAGGCGTGACCCAGGGTCAGCACCTTGGGCAGCAACGAATAGGTACGTCCGTCGGTGGTGGCGTAGCCGAGCTTGATCAAGGTATGCAGGCAACGTCTGACCGCGGCGCGGGGGATTTCCGTGCGGTGGCTGATCTGGGCGATGGTCAGGTGCCGCTTGCGCTCCTGGAATGCCTGGACCACGGCCAGGCCGCGGGCCAGCGACGTCATGAAATCCGGATCGCCAGTCAACGCCTGGATCCGCTTGGCAGGCGAGGCAACGATCGGCGGCGCGACTGAGGTGAAAGCGTTGCGCAATTGGTCGTTCATGTCGGATCCTCTGCGGAATATCGGCTATTACAACTGGCGGGCCGGCAGACGCACAAGGACGGATCGCCGACACCGTTCGATTATCGAACCGCCGATCGATAATCGCAATCAAGTGATGATGAATCCATGTCCCGATTGACCCGCACAGCGCTTTCGAAAGCGGCCGGCAATGGACATGTCCCCACTCGAAAATTGAACTTGTCGCCAACAATGACGTCAGGATATCGACAGTTAGGGAAATACGTCTGTTGACACAACTAGTAGTCCATACAAATATTGATTCACACAAACAACCAGCGGTTTTATCTTTACCGATAGAGTTCTCCCAACGGACCGCTATAATGCGTTTCAGTGACGGCGAGGCCCATCGACCTTACCGTCCGCAGGCACGACAGTTCATCGCTGTTGTGTCGCCTGCCGGTGCCTGAAGCACCTGTGGCCGCTTCCCCTGTATCGGCAACAACACGAAGCCCTGATGCTACGTCAGCTCAGCTCTGGTGCCGTGGCCGTCTGCATGTTCCCATGCAGTGCGTATCACCAGATTCAATTAATTAATTAGGTAACACTGTGACGAAAGACGAACTGCGCGCGGAACTTGAGCGCCAGGAACAACGTTACAAGGAAGTTTACGGCGGGGAGATCACCACCTACGCCGCGCAACCTGAACCGGAACGCAAACCGTGGCGTAAACGCGCCACCGTCCAGGATCAGGCGTTCAGCCAGGAACTTCAGAAGATGGAAAAGGAACTCAAGGCCGAAGAGAGCTAACCTCCGGGCTTGATGTTTTCTGTGGACGGTATCCGGTCGCCACCCTGGCCGGCCCTCGTCGTCAAGCGCCCGCCAAAAGCGGGCCGCCATTTTCGCCACCGCCGGTTGGGGGCGTTCACGACCGACCTCTCTTCCAGATATTTCATACACATTTTCAGGCCCCTTCCTACCCCGAGGAGAAGCGTGTCCGCAGGGCTTTCTGCCTTGTAAACAAAGGCTTGCAGCTCCCCGGCAAAACCATGCCACGCACGGTTTCCTCCCGATTATTTCGTAGAAGAATGTGACCGATGAGCAGGCAGTGCATCGATTACCGAGGTTTTCTGGCATAATCGCGCCCCCTTATTCCCGGGTCAGAAAACCTTCATGATCGATTTATTCAGCGGACTGGATGCTTGGGTGCTTGTGAGCCTCTTGCTCGCCCTGGCTTTTGTCCTCGCCTTCGAGTTCATCAACGGCTTTCATGACACCGCTAACGCGGTTGCCACTGTTATCTACACCAAAGCCATGCCACCTCACCTGGCGGTGTTCTTTTCCGGTGTGTTCAATTTCCTCGGCGTGCTGCTGGGCGGCGTGGGGGTGGCGTATGCCATCGTTCACTTGCTGCCGGTGGAACTGCTGATCAATGTGAACACCGGACACGGGCTGGCCATGGTGTTCTCGCTGCTCGCAGCGGCCATCACCTGGAACCTGGGCACCTGGTACTTCGGTATTCCAGCGTCCAGCTCCCACACGCTGATCGGTTCGATCCTCGGCGTCGGCCTGGCCAATGCGCTGATCAACGATATCCCGTTGGCCGACGGGGTGAACTGGCAGAAGGCGATCGATATCGGCGCTTCCCTGGTGTTCTCGCCCATGGCCGGCTTCCTCATCGCCGCCCTGGTGTTGATTGGCCTGAAGTGGTGGCGTCCATTGTCGAAGATGCACAAGACGCCAGAGCAGCGTCGCAAGATCGACGACAAGAAGCACCCGCCGTTCTGGAATCGCCTGGTCCTGGTGATCTCGGCCATGGCGGTCAGCTTTGTCCACGGTTCCAACGATGGCCAAAAAGGTATCGGCCTGATCATGCTGGTGCTGATCGGTATCGTGCCGGCGCAGTTCGTACTCGACCTGACCAGCACCACCTACCAGATCGAGCGTACTCGTGATGCGACCCTGCACCTGAGCCAGTTCTACACGCGCAACAGCGACTCCCTCGGTGAGTTCCTGGCGCTGGGCAAAAGCGTCGAAGGTGATCTGCCGGAGAAATTCCGTTGCAACCCGCAACAGACCGAACCGACGATCAACGCCCTGCTCGACACCCTCAAAGGCGTGGCGGACTACCACTCGCTGCCGTCGGAAAGACGCATCGAGGTTCGTCGCTACCTGCTTTGCCTGGACGACACGGCGAAGAAGGTCGGCAAGTTGCCAGGCCTGGCGGCCCGCGAGAAAGACGACCTGAACAAGCTGCGCAAGGACCTGACCGCCACCACTGAATACGCCCCGTTCTGGGTGATCCTGGCGGTTGCCCTGGCACTCGGCCTGGGCACCATGGTCGGCTGGAAACGCGTGGTACTGACCATTGGCGAGAAGATCGGCAAGCAAGGCATGACCTATGCCCAAGGCATGTCGGCGCAGATCACCACCGCCTGCATGATTGGCGCGGCGAACATCTTCAGCTTGCCGGTTTCCACCACCCACGTGCTGTCTTCCGGCGTGGCGGGCACCATGGTCGCCAACAAGAGCGGCCTGCAAGGTGGCACCGTGCGCAACATCCTCCTGGCCTGGGTGCTGACCCTGCCAGCGACAGTCGCCCTGTCGGCCGGGCTGTTCTGGCTGGCGTCCAAGGCCTTGGGCAGCTGATTCCAGCGGCTCACAAGAAAAGGTGCGTTCCTTGCGGTTCGCACCTTTTTTTATGCCCGCACACCTGACAACTGTGGGAGCGGGCTTGCTCGCGAAGGCGGCGGGTCAGTTAGCGATGCAGTGGCTGACATGCCGCATTCGCGAGCAAGCCCGCTCCCACACTGATTTAGCGTTGCCCTAGAAAAAATGCGCACAAAAAAAAGGGCGACCGAAGTCGCCCAAAATGCCTTGCGTGCTCGTTGTCGCTGGAAAGACCTACGGCTTTTTGCGCTTGTGAGCGTCTTTCCAGATGAATAATCCGAAACCTGCGAAAAACACGAACATGAGGCCAACCGTCAATACACCGGCAAACACCACATTATCGATAAACATGACTGGCCTCCTGGTCTTGTCCCTGTTGCGATGGGTTCAAGTTAACCAATCAGGCCTGGATGAAAATTGACCGGCGTCAATAACGCCCGCAACGGGGCGCGAAGAGGGGGAAATAACTGATCTGCATCAATGGATCGAGGGGGTGTCAGCGCTTTTTCGGTTTGTTTTTCGGCTTTTTCTTCGCCTTGCCCAAAGGCATCGCCTGTTCGAATGCCTGGCGAACTTCATTGAGGCGCTTTTCGTTGAGGTCATGGACGCGCTTGGCGCGTTCAGCACTGAAGTCGATCAGTTTGTCGTCTTGGCTCATGGCGTACGGCATCGTGCAGTGAATGGCGATGCGCCCATGATGCGGGCTGTCGGCCATATTGGCAAAGCCCGCATCAGATCTGGATATCGACCCACAGGCCCTGGCGCGATTCCCCCTCCACCAGCGGGACAACCGGAACGGTGTTATCGGCGTTCAGTTCCGTGCCGGGGACCGCCAGGTGCTCCTCGGGATCCTCATCCGCTTCACGGCGGCGCCGGTTGCGCTCCTGCTGGCGCTGCTGTTCCTCGCGCAATAGCAGCGCGGCCTCTTCCGGATCGCGGTTCTGCAGGTCGATGGTGCTTTCGTTGGAGCTCTGTTGCACCGGGACCACGGGCGGTATGTCCGGTCGCTGGCGAACCGGATCCTGTTGAGCGGTGATGGGTACGGCGCTCAAAGGGAGCATGGGTGGCAACATAAAGGTCTCCTGTCTTCAGGTTGTCGGCCAAGGGAGGTGCGGCTTGAACCGCTGGTCCGAAACTTGTGACCTGGTTGGCATTACGCCCCGGCAGGACACAAGCTTGTTTGATCACCGAGCCCGCTTAAGTTCCCTTGGATCACTGGATGACAAGTCGCCGCGAAGGCTGCATGCGTGCGTAAATCCTTTGGTCTGACGGAGCATTCCGTTAAGATAGCCGGCTTTTTCAAGGCGGGAGTCAGGCAGCATGGCGCAGCAGTATCAACCGGGGCAACGCTGGATCAGTGACAGCGAAGCCGAGCTGGGTTTAGGCACCGTTCTGGCACAGGACGGCCGCTTGTTGACCGTGCTCTATCCGGCCACTGGCGACACTCGCCAGTACGCGCTACGGAATGCGCCCCTCACTCGCGTGCGGTTTTCGCCGGGTGACGTGATCACTCACTTCGAAGGCTGGAAAATGACCGTGCGCGAAGTCGATGACGTCGACGGGCTGCTGGTCTATCACGGCCTCAACGCACAGAACGAAGTCGTCACGCTGCCGGAAACCCAACTGTCGAACTTCATCCAGTTCCGCCTGGCCAGCGACCGCCTGTTCGCCGGCCAGATCGATCCCCTGGCGTGGTTCTCCCTGCGCTACCACACGCTGGAACACACCAGCCGCCAATTGCAGTCCCCGCTATGGGGCCTGGGTGGCGTACGTGCCCAGCCGATTGCCCATCAACTGCACATCGCCCGCGAAGTGGCCGACCGCATCGCGCCGCGCGTGTTGCTGGCGGACGAAGTGGGCCTGGGCAAGACCATCGAAGCCGGACTGATCATTCATCGGCAACTGCTCTCCGGCCGTGCCAACCGCATCCTGATCCTGGTGCCGGAAAACCTCCAGCACCAATGGCTGGTTGAAATGCGTCGGCGCTTCAATCTGCAGGTGGCGCTGTTCGACGAAGAGCGTTTCATCGAAAGTGATGCCAGCAACCCGTTCGAAGACACCCAACTGGCGTTGGTGGCACTGGAATGGCTGGTGGAAGACGAGAAAGCCCAGGACGCGCTGTTTGCCGCGGGTTGGGATCTGATGGTCGTCGACGAAGCCCACCACCTGGTGTGGCATGAAGATCACGTCAGCCCGCAATATGCGCTGGTGGAGCAGCTGGCCGAAACCATCCCCGGCGTGTTGCTGCTCACCGCGACCCCGGAGCAACTCGGCCAGGACAGTCACTTCGCCCGCCTGCGCCTGCTTGACCCGAATCGTTTCCATGACCTGCAGGCCTTCCGCGCCGAAAGCGAAAACTATCGCCCGGTGGCCGAGGCCGTCCAGGAGCTGCTGGACAAAGGTCGACTCTCGCCCCAAGCCCACAAGACCATCCAGGGTTTCCTGGGTAACGAAGGCGAAGCACTGCTGACCGCCGTCAACGATGGCGACATCGAAGCCAGCGCCCGCCTGGTTCGCGAGCTGCTGGACCGCCACGGCACCGGCCGCGTGCTGTTCCGCAATACCCGCGCCGCCGTACAAGGCTTCCCCGAGCGCAAGCTGCACGCCTATCCACTGCCGTGCCCGGACGAATACCTCGAACTGCCGTTGGGCGATCACGCCGAGCTGTACCCGGAAGTCAGCTTCCAGGCCCAGCCGGACGCCAGCGAAGAAGAGCGCTGGTGGAAATTCGACCCGCGCGTCGAGTGGCTGATCGACCAACTGAAAATGCTCAAGCGCACCAAGGTCCTGGTGATCTGCGCCCACGCGGAAACCGCCATGGACCTGGAGGACGCCCTGCGCGTGCGCTCCGGCATTCCGGCCACGGTTTTCCACGAAGGCATGAATATCCTCGAGCGTGACCGTGCCGCCGCCTACTTCGCCGATGAAGAGTTCGGCGCGCAAGTGCTGATCTGTTCGGAAATCGGCAGCGAAGGCCGCAACTTCCAATTCGCTCACCACTTGGTCCTGTTCGACCTGCCGTCGCACCCGGACCTGTTGGAGCAGCGGATCGGCCGCCTGGATCGGATCGGCCAGAAACACACCATCGAGCTGCACGTGCCCTACCTGGAAACCAGCCCGCAAGCGCGGCTGTTCCAGTGGTATCACGAAGCGCTGAATGCCTTCCTCAACACCTGCCCGACCGGCAACGCCTTGCAGCATCAGTTCGGTCCGCGCCTGTTGCCGTTGCTGGAAGAAGCCGACGATGGCGACTGGCAAGCGCTGATCGATGAGGCCCGCGCCGAGCGCGAGCGCCTGGAAGCCGAGCTGCACACCGGTCGCGACCGCCTGCTGGAGCTCAACTCCGGCGGCGCAGGCGAAGGTGACGCGCTGGTCGAAGCGATTCTCGAACAGGACGACCAGTTCGCCCTGCCGATCTACATGGAGACCCTGTTCGACGCCTTCGGCATCGACAGCGAGGACCACTCCGACAACGCGCTGATCCTCAAGCCGAGCGAAAAAATGCTCGACGCCAGTTTCCCGCTGGGCGACGACGAAGGCGTGACCATCACCTATGACCGCAACCAGGCGCTGTCTCGCGAAGACATGCAGTTCATCACCTGGGAGCATCCGATGGTGCAAGGCGGCATGGACCTGGTGCTGTCCGGCTCCATGGGCAACACCGCCGTGGCGCTGATCAAGAACAAGGCGCTCAAGCCCGGCACCGTGCTGCTGGAACTGCTGTACGTCAGCGAAGTGGTTGCCCCGCGCTCGCTGCAACTGGGCCGCTACCTGCCACCGGCCGCCTTGCGCTGCCTGTTGGACGCGAACGGCAACGACCTGGCGGCCCGGGTCTCGTTCGAGACCTTGAACGACCAGCTCGAAAGCGTGCCTCGCGCCAGCGCCAACAAGTTCATCCAGGCCCAGCGTGACCAGCTCGCGCCGCGGATCAATGCCGGCGAAGAGAAGATCACCCCGCGTCACGCCGAACGCGTGGCCGAGGCTCAACGTCGCCTGGCGGCTGATACCGAGGAAGAACTGGCCCGCTTGACCGCGCTGCAAGCGGTTAACCCTACTGTTCGGGACAGTGAGCTGGAGGCACTGCGCCGGCAACGTGAGCAGGGGTTGGCGATGCTGGAGAAGGCGGCGTTGCGGTTGGAGGCGATTCGGGTGTTGGTGGCCGGGTGATTTTCGGCTGGGTTATGGGTGTATATCCGTATCTTCGGCCTTAAAGCTGACCTGGTTCTGTTTTCACCTGTGGGAGCGGGCTTGCCCGCGAAGAGGCCGGCACGTCCAGCACCTTCATCGACTGTGCTGCCGCCTTCGCGAGCAAGCTCGCTCCCACACTGGCTTATCAACAGCCACT
Source organism: Pseudomonas sp. HB05 (assembly GCF_016756915.1). Taxonomy (NCBI): domain Bacteria; kingdom Pseudomonadati; phylum Pseudomonadota; class Gammaproteobacteria; order Pseudomonadales; family Pseudomonadaceae; genus Pseudomonas; species Pseudomonas sp. HB05. The sequence continues at coordinate 15,984 of NZ_JAESPG010000048.1, read as the reverse complement.
GGTCTTGCGTACGCCGCTCCCACAGGGGTTCTCCAACAGTCACGAGTCTCATGTTAGAAACTCAAGGACTGTAATACCCCACCGCCACCAGGAAATGTCCCGCCTTCTTCAAATACGCATGCTTGTTCTCAACCCTCCCCGTCACCGGATTCTTCCAGCGATACTCATATTCCCCAGCGTCCTGCTTGCCGATCATGGCCAGGATCGGCTCGCCCACAGGCTTGCCGTCCGGATCCTTGATCTTGGCGAAATCGGTATTGATCAACCGCAGGTTGGTGCCGTGCCCAACATAGCGACGGGTATCGAGGTCAACGACAAATACATACAAGTCGTCCTGAAGGTAGCCGCCCTTGAGCGAGTTGATCGCCATCAGCGTGCCTTTCTCGTTCTTCAGCAAATCACCCGCCGCCTTGTCCAACAACGCCCTCGCCTGTTCGGCGGAGGCCCTTGGCAGGTAGTAGCCAACCGCGAGGATTCGCTCGCCGACCCGCTGGAAATACACATGCTTGCGCTCGACCTTGCCGTCCGCCCAGTTCTGCCAACGATAGTCAGCCTGCTGGATACCGCTGGCCTCGGGGGTTTTCAGCGCCTCTTTGAAGGCCTTACGCAGGTCAGGTCCCAGCACCTCGGAAACGTCGCGACCGATCAACGCTGACGAAGGACCGCCGCTGGCAAGCATTACGCCTTGGGTATCGACCACGAATACGTAGCGGTCCTTGTCGACGAATTCGCCCTGGCGGCTGAACGCGGCGAACGCTTTGTCACCGTTGTCGTGGTAGTAGGCCAGGGCCTTTTCCAACAATGCCCGGGCGGCCTGGCCGTCGTCCGGTGCGGCGGCCTGGGCCTGGACCAATATCAGCAGTGCGGCCAGCCCGGCCAGCCTTCGAATAAACCCCATGCGCGCGTCCTCGTTCTTGTTGGTGTTTCAAGAGCGTAGACGGCGTGGGGTGAGTAGGAGCTGCCGAGTGCAACGAGGCTGCGATCTTTTCCCTGACAATTGAGTTTTGAGCGAAAGACCTGAAGATCAAAAGATCGCAGCCTTCGCCAGCGCCTACGGGGTAGGCGCTGGCCAAGAGCTACCCAGGCTTATTGGGACCGAGCGCTCAGTTGCTGCTGCAGGTACTGAATCTGCGATTGCAGCGTGTTGATGTTGCGGGTGACCTGGCCACGGAACGCATCGAATTCGGCGGTGTTGCCCGAACGGTTGTCCTGCTGGCTCTTGAGCACGACCATGTCCTGCTCCAGGCGCTCGATGGCCGAGTTGGAAGTGGCTCGCTTCAGGGCCGTGATGTCGGCACCGATGCTCTTGAGCTGGGCATCCAGGGCACCGCCCTCGCCTTGGTTCTTCAGGGCAGTCACTTCAGCCGTCAGCGTCTTGAGCTGGGCTTGGAGTTCTTTGTTGGCCGCCTGCAACTGAGCGGTGGCGTTTTCCTGTGCGCTGGCCTGGGTAATGATCTGGGCCAGTTCCTTGCCCAGGTCATCGGACGGACCGAACGCGCCTTGCTGCGGCTTGTTCACCTCCTGCAACCGGCTTTCGAATTGCCGGCCCTGCTCCTGCAGCTTGTTGTCCAACTGCTTGATCTGCAGTTTCAAGGCTTCACTGTCGCTCATGACATTTGACTGGCCGGCGACAACCTTGCCGGAAATGTCCTGCAAGCGCCCCGCCGCATCCTCGCTGATCCGGGCGAAGCTTTCCTGGGTGGCCACCAGTTGCTGTTCCATCAGGGAAATCTGCTGGAAGCTCCACCACGCCAGGAACGCGAAGGCGCACAGCAGCGCGCCGATCAGTGCCCACAACGGCCCTGTGCTCGGGCCCTTGACCTTGGCGGCCGCAACGGGCGCCGGACGCGCTTGCACGTGGGGCTGGCGGTTGGGCATGAAGTCATCGTCATCGGGAATGTCGGCCCGCATCCGCAGGCTCGGTACATCATCGAAGTCGTCGTTGGCATCGTTACGCATGGGCATGGGTCTAACCTTTGGGAAACCGGGGATGGCTTGATGTGGCGAGTATAACCCCCTCGCCCGCCGCACCCATTGACCCCGAACCGGGCACTCGGTTCACGACGGGGCGATCAGCGGGCGTCCTGGACACGCCACCAGGCGCAAAATTCATCGAGGGCGGTCCACAAACCGACCTGTGGATCGTAATCGAGATAGTGCCTGGCCCGACTGATGTCCAGGGTGAAATTTCTGTTCATGACCTGCATGCCCAGGCGCGACACCGTCGGTTCGGGGCGACCGGGCCAAAGCGCGCACAAACCTTCGTTCACGGCTCCGAGGCTGTAGGCCAGCCCGTAGGGCCGATAACGCCTGACCTGCGGGACTTCCATTTTTCGCATGACGTAGTTGACCACGTCCCACAGCGGCACCGGCGTCCCATTACTGATGTTGTAGGCCTTGCCCAACGCCGAATCCGTGGCCAGCAGGCTGCTGAGCAGCGCTTCATTGAGGTTCTGGACGCTGGTGAAATCCACTTTGTTCAGTCCGTTGCCGACAATCGCCAGCCGACCCTTGCGCTGCATTTTCAACAGGCGCGGGAAAATGCTCATGTCTCCGGCCCCGGTGACGAAGCGCGGCCGCAGCGCCAACACTTCCAGGCCGAACTCCTGGGCGCCGAAGACTTTCTGTTCCGCCAGGTATTTGGTGGCGGCGTAGGGATGCTTGAAGCGCTTGGGCACTTGTTCTTCCGTCAGTCCCACGTGGTCACGGCCATCGAAATAAATGGACGGGGACGACAGGTGCACCATCCGCCGAACCTTCTGCTTGAGGCAAGCCTCGACAACGTTTTCGGTGAGCTGGACATTACCCAAGTGAAAATCCTGATAGCGGCCCCACAGCCCCACTGAGCCGGCGCAATGCACCACCGCATCAACGTCCCGACACAGTTCACGGGCCAGCTCCGGGTCGCTCAGGTCGCCTGGGATGAATTCGGCGCCGCGCCTCACCAGGTGCTCGACGCTTTCGGCCCGGCGGCCGTTGACCCGGATATCCAGGCCTTGCTCCAGGGCGAAACGCGCAAAGCGTCCGCCGATGAAGCCGCTCGCGCCGGTGACGAGAATTTTCATGTAGTGCTCCGATGAAGAAGGTTTTGCGTATTGCGTGCAATCCTGACGCTGCGAATCAGCCCAACGGCACCAGCCACTGCCCAGACGCGCGAACCAGTTGTTCGGTCAACAAGCCGAGCAACTGCCCGCCATTGCGCCAATGATGCCAGTACAGCGGCACATCGATCGGTTTATCTGCCACCAGCTCCACCAGTTCGCCCCGCTCCAGTTGCTCACGGACCTGTAATTCCGGCACCAGCCCCCAGCCAAGCCCCGCCTCGGCAAGGCGAATGAAACCTTCGGATGAAGGGCACAGGTGATGCTCGAACCCCCCTTCGACGCCGAGGGACGCAAGGTATCGGTGCTGCAGGAAATCATCCGGGCCGAACACCAGGGCCGGCGCGCGAGCCAGTTGATCGGCGCGCACTCCATCGGGGAAATGCCGGGCGATGAAGGCCGGATTGGCAAGGGCACGGTAACGCATGGCCCCCAGCAATACGCTGCGGGCACCCGCCACGGGACGCTCGCTGGCACAAACACAAGCCGCCACTTCGCCAGCACGCATGCGCTTGAGGCCAACGGTCTGGTCCTCTACCACCAAGTCCAGCAACAGATGCTGTTCGGCGCAGAATGTCCCCACGGCGCCGGCCCACCACGTCGCCAGACTGTCGGCATTCAAGGCAATCCGCAGGCGCTCGGGTAGTCCCTCCTCGTCCAACGCTGGCACCAGGCTTTGCAGATCACGCTCCAGCAACCTGACCTGCTGGACATGGTTGAGCAGGCGACGGCCGATCTCGGTCGGTGCCGGCGGCGTGGCGCGCACCAGTACGGGCTGGCCAACGCGCGCCTCGAGCAATTTGATCCGCTGGGAAATGGCCGATTGCGACAACCCCAGGACCTGCGCGGCACGTTCGAAACCGGCCTGCTCGACCACGGCCGCCAGGGCGGAAAGCAATTTGTAGTCGAACATCAGTTTTCCTAATGAGCAATCAGCAAGATTGGTTTTTCTTATAACTCGACGAACCGGAGAATGGCCAGCATTGCGAACCTGGATGGAGAAATACTTTATGTGGCAAAGCTATGTGAACGGCCTGCTGGTGGCCCTCGGGTTGATCATGGCAATTGGCGCCCAGAATGCCTTCGTCCTCGCCCAGAGCTTGCGCCGCGAGCACCACTTGCCCGTGGCTGCGCTCTGCGTGACCTGCGATGCACTGTTGGTGGCCGCCGGGGTATTCGGGCTGGCAACGCTGCTGGCCCAGAGCCCGCTGCTGCTGTCGATCGCCCGCTGGGGGGGCGCCGTATTCTTGCTCTGGTACGGCAGCCAGGCATTGCGCCGGGCCTTTTCGAAACAAAGCCTGCAACGGGACGAGAAACAGGCGGCGCGCTCATTGCGCACGGTGCTGCTCAGCGCGTTGGCGGTCACGTTGCTCAATCCTCACGTCTATCTCGACACCGTGCTGCTGATCGGCTCCCTAGGCGCCCAGCAAAGCGTGCCCGGTGCGTATGTCCTGGGGGCGGCCAGTGCCTCGCTGCTGTGGTTTTCCGTTCTCGCCATCGGTGCCGCGTGGTTGGCGCCCTGGTTGGCCCGGCCCGCTACCTGGCGCGTCCTGGACCTGCTGGTGGCGCTGATGATGTTCACCGTGGCGATGCAATTAATCGTCTCGGGCTGATATTCCAAACCGCTCTGGAACCTCTATCCCACACAGTTGTTGCGTGGTTATGCCGCACCCCCGGTGCTATGATCCGACTCCTGCGCCCAAAGAGTACAAACTCGCTGGCGCTAGTCTGGCCGCCCGTGATCGGCCTTGCGCTCACCGCAACTGACCTGATTAGGAGAATCACCATGGCTTTCGAATTGCCGCCGCTGCCGTACCCACACGACGCACTGGCGCCACACATCTCCAAAGAAACGCTGGAATACCACCACGACAAGCACCACAACACCTATGTCGTGAACCTGAACAACCTGGTGCCTGGCACCGAGTTCGAAGGCAAGACCCTGGAAGAAATCGTCAAGACTTCCTCGGGCGGTATCTTCAACAACGCCGCTCAGGTCTGGAACCACACCTTCTACTGGAACTGCCTGGCGCCAAACGCCGGCGGTCAACCAACCGGCGCCCTGGCTGAAGCCATCAACGCCGCCTTCGGTTCGTTTGACAAGTTCAAGGAAGAATTCAGCAAGACGTCCATCGGCACCTTCGGTTCCGGCTGGGGCTGGCTGGTGAAGAAAGCTGACGGCTCCCTGGCCCTGGCCAGCACCATCGGCGCCGGCAACCCGCTGACCAGCGGCGACACCCCGCTGCTGACCTGCGACGTCTGGGAACACGCCTACTACATCGACTACCGCAACCTTCGTCCAAAGTACGTCGAAGCGTTCTGGAACCTGGTCAACTGGAAGTTCGTGGCTGAGCAGTTCGAAGGCAAGGCCTTTACTGCGTAAGTTGTGATGCCAATAAAAAACGGCGCTTTCCCGACGGGAAGGCGCCGTTTTTTTTGGGGGGGCGCTTGGATTGTTGTGTCGGAGCGGGCTTGCTCGCGAAGGCAGAGTGGCAGGCAACCTGTCCGTCGGCTGATACTCCGCTTTCGCGAGCAAGCCCGCTCCCACCACAAGCTTCGCGGTGAACGAGCAACAATCGCCCAGGGCAGATGACCTCGCGTCTGAAATCCAAGAAAAAATCCCGCCAGGCCTCAAGTTGCAGGCCCTTCCAACCGAAACAATGGTCGTAGAGTAATCACTCTGTAAACACCGTATAACGGCCAGGTTTCAGGCGAAAACCCTTGTGTTTGATTGTCCCTTTGACTGACATCACAGGATTGCCAATACTCATGGCAACTTGACGCTACCCGCACGGAACAAGGAATCTCTCTTTGAAGCTGGAACTCAAGAACAGCTTGTCTGTGAAGTTGCTCCGGGTCGTGCTCCTCTCGGCATTGATCGTTGGCATGATCTTGAGCTGTGCCCAGATCGTGTTCGATGCCTACAAAACCAACCAGGCCGTTACTGACGACGCCCAGCGCATCCTCGATATGTTCCGCGATCCTTCTACCCAGGCGGTCTACAGCCTGGACCGGGAAATGGGCATGCAGGTGATCGAAGGGCTGTTCCGGGACGAAGCCGTGCGCATGGCGTCCATCGGCCACCCCGGTGAAACCATGCTCGCGGAAAAGACCCGGCCTTTGCAGCATTCCAAAAGCCGTTGGCTGACCGACCTGATTCTCGGCCAGGAACGAACCTTCACCACGCAGTTGGTGGGTCGTGGCCCCTACAGCGAATATTACGGCGACCTCAGCATTACCCTGGACACCGCCACCTATGGCCAGGGTTTCATCATCAGTTCGGTGATCATCTTTACTTCCGGAATGCTGCGCGCCTTGGCGATGGGCCTGGTGCTGTACCTGGTTTATCACTGGCTGTTGACCAAACCCCTGTCGCGGATTATCCAGCACCTGACCGAAATCAATCCCGACCGCCCCAGCGCGCACAAGATCCCGCAATTGCCGGGGCACGAGCACAATGAGCTGGGCCTGTGGATCAATACCGCCAACCAGTTACTCGCCTCCATCGAGCGCAACACGCACCTGCGCCATGAAGCAGAAAACAGCCTGCTGCGCATGGCCCAGTACGACTTCCTGACCGGCCTGCCCAATCGCCAGCAACTCCAGCAGCAATTGGACAAGATCCTGGTGGACGCCGGGCGCCTGCAACGTCGCGTAGCGGTGTTGTGCGTAGGGCTGGATGATTTCAAGAGCATCAATGAACAATTCACCTATCAGACTGGCGACCAGTTGCTCTTGGCCCTGGCCGATCGACTGCGCGCCCACAGCGGGCGTCTCGGCGCGCTGGCGCGATTGGGCGGTGACCAGTTTGCCCTGGTCCAGGCCGATATCGAGCAACCCTACGAGGCCGCCGAACTGGCCCAGAGTATCCTCGACGACCTGGAAGCGCCGTTCGCGATCGATGATCACGAGATCCGCCTGCGCGCCACGATTGGTATCACCTTGTTTCCCGAAGACGGTGACAGCACGGAGAAACTGCTGCAGAAAGCCGAGCAGACCATGACCCTGGCCAAGACCCGCTCGCGCAATCGCTACCAGTTCTACATCGCCAGCGTCGACAGCGAGATGCGGCGGCGCCGCGAATTGGAAAAAGACCTGCGCGAAGCCCTGGCCCGTGGACAGTTCACGCTGGTGTACCAGCCGCAGATCAGTTACCGCGACTTGCGCGTGGTGGGCACCGAAGCCTTGATTCGCTGGCATCATCCCGAACACGGCCTGGTGCCGCCGGACCTGTTCATTCCCCTGGCCGAGCAGAACGGCACCATCATCGCCATCGGCGAATGGGTGCTGGACCAGGCTTGCAAGCAATTGCGCGAGTGGCACGACCAGGGCTTTGTCGACATGCGCATGGCGGTGAACCTGTCCACTGTGCAGTTGCACCACGCCGAGCTGCCACGGGTGGTGAACAACTTCCTGCAGATGTACCGCTTGCCGCCACGGAGCCTGGAACTGGAAGTCACCGAGACCGGCCTGATGGAAGACATCACCACTGCTGCCCAGCATCTGCTGAGCCTGCGTCGCTCCGGAGCGCTGATCGCCATTGATGACTTCGGCACCGGTTATTCGTCGCTGAGTTACCTCAAGAGCCTGCCGCTGGACAAGATCAAGATCGACAAGAGTTTCGTCCAGGACCTGCTCGATGACGAAGACGACGCGACCATCGTCCGCGCCATTATCCAGTTGGGCAAAAGCCTGGGGATGCAGGTCATTGCCGAAGGCGTCGAAACGATCGAGCAAGAGGCCTACATCATTTCCGAGGGCTGCCACGAAGGCCAGGGCTACTACTACAGCAAACCCCTGCCGGCCCGGGAGCTGGGCCTCTATCTGAAGCAGGCGGAGCGCATCAAGGCCTCCATCGTCTGATCCCTGCTGCCATGCACCTGTAGGCGCTGGCGAAGCCTGCGATCCCTTGATGTTCGCTTGGGATTCAAGGGTCAATCAAAGGATCGCAGCCTCGCTTCGCGAGGCAGCGCCTACAGACGCCGCCGAAAGGCGGCGATCTGCATTATCAAACAAGAAATATTTACAGCCGCACCCTTTACACATAATGCAAATCTTTCGCATTATGTCGCAGTTTTTGCGCACCCTCGCGCCAGCCCCACTCATCATCGAAGCAGGATCTACGCCATGATTCGTATGCCTCTGGCTACCGCCAGTCTGTTGGCCATCGCCATTTCCCTCGCCGGTTGCGGCGAAGGCAAAGACAAGGCCGCCGCGCCGCAAGCGCCAACGCCGGCCGCCAGCGCCGCTGCACCGGCGGCCCCCGCTGCCGCTGGCAAGATCGACGAAACCGCAGCCAAGGCTGTTGTCGCGCACTACGCCGACATCGTCTATGCCGTCTACAGCGATGCCGAATCCACCGCCAAGACCCTGCAAACCGCCGTCGACGCCTTCCTCGCCAAGCCGAATGCCGACACCCTGAAAGCCGCCAAGGCTGCCTGGGTTGCCGCGCGCGTGCCTTACCTGCAGAGCGAAGTGTTCCGCTTCGGCAACACCATCATCGATGACTGGGAAGGCCAAGTGAACGCATGGCCCCTGGACGAAGGCCTGATCGACTACGTCGACAAATCCTACGAACACGCCTTGGGCAACCCGGGCGCCACCGCCAACATCATCGCCAACACCGAAGTCCAGGTTGGCGAAGACAAGGTCGACGTCAAGGACATCACCCCGGAAAAACTCGCCAGCCTGAACGAGCTGGGTGGTTCCGAGGCCAACGTTGCCACCGGTTACCACGCCATCGAATTCCTGCTGTGGGGCCAAGACCTCAACGGTACCGGCCCTGGCGCCGGCAATCGCCCGGCCTCGGATTACCTGGAAGGCGCCGGCGCCACTGGCGGCCACAACGACCGTCGTCGTGCCTACCTGAAGTCCGTGACCCAATTGCTGGTCAACGACCTGCAGGAAATGGTCGGCAACTGGAAGCCGAACGTGGCCGACAACTACCGCGCCACCCTGGAAGCCGAACCTGCCGAAACCGGCCTGCGCAAGATGTTGTTCGGCATGGGCAGCCTGTCCTTGGGCGAACTGGCGGGCGAGCGCATGAAAGTCTCCCTGGAAGCCAACTCCCCGGAAGACGAACAGGACTGCTTCAGCGACAACACCCACAACTCGCACTTCTACGATGCCAAGGGCGTGCGTAACGTCTACCTGGGCGAATACACCCGCGTCGACGGCACCAAGATGACTGGCGCCAGCCTGTCGTCCCTCGTGGCCAAGGCCGACCCGGCCGCCGACACCGCGCTCAAGACCGACCTGGCCGACACCGAAGCCAAGATCCAGGTCATGGTCGATCACGCCAACAAGGGTGAGCACTACGACCAACTGATCGCCGCTGGCAACACCGCGGGCAACCAGATCGTACGCGACGCCATCGCCGCCCTGGTCAAGCAGACCGGTTCGATCGAACAGGCCGCGGGCAAGCTGGGCATCAGCGACCTGAACCCGGACAATGCTGATCACGAGTTCTGATCAACGTTGGACGATTGAAAAAGGCGACCTTCGGGTCGCCTTTTTTGTTTGAGTGCCCTTCTGCGCACGGACATAAGCAAAAACCCGTGGCGAGGGAGCTTGCTCCCGCTGAGCTGCGCAGCAGCTCCTTTCATTTAACTGGCACACCGCGGGGGCCGCTTCGCGACCCAGCGGGAGCAAGCTCCCTCGCCACGGGGCTGTGCCCGGCGCCACCTCATTGCAACCCGGCAAGCCTGGCTTCGATAAACCGCCGTTCCGGCAACTGCTGCGTCAGTTCAAGCGCACGTCGATACGCCGCCCTCGCCTCTTCAACCCGCCCCAACTGCCGACAGAACTCCGCCCGCGCCGAATGGGCCAGGTGATAGTCGGTCAATTCGCCCCGGCCCAATATCCCGTCGACCAGCTGCAGCCCCGCCTGTGGCCCGTCGCGCTTGGCCAGGGCAGCCGCCCGGTTGAGTTCGATCACCGGTGATGGCACCGCGCGCAAGAGCACGTCGTAGAGGCCGACGATCTGCGGCCAGTCGGTCTCTTGCGCCGTCGATGCTTCGGCGTGCACCGCAGCGATCGCCGCTTGCAGGCAATAAGGCCCGAACCGCCGGGTATTGAGCGCGGCCTCGACCATGGCGCAGCCTTCGGTGATCATGGCGCGATCCCACAGCGACCGGTCCTGCTCGTCCAGCAAAACCAACTCGCCGGTCATTGAGGTTCGTGCCGGCCGCCGCGATTCGTGCAAGAGCATCAATGCGAGCAACCCCATGACTTCGGCTTCGGGCAGCAACTCCATCAACAGGCGCGCCAAACGGATGGCTTCGCGCGTCAGGTCTTCGCGGGTCAATTCGGCGCCCATCGATGCCGAATAGCCCTCGTTGAACACCAGGTAAATGACCCGAAGCACACTGTCGAGCCGCTCAGGCAGCTCCGTACGGGACGGCACCTGATAGGGAATCTTCGCGTCGCGAATCTTTGCCTTGGCCCGCACGATGCGCTGGGCAATGGTCGCTGGCGCGGCGAGGAAGGCCCGGGCGATTTCCTCGGTGGTCAGGTCGCAGACTTCACGCAGGGTCAACGGCACCTGCGCATCGGCTGCCAGTGCCGGGTGACAACAAGTGAAAATCAGCCGCAGCCGATCGTCTTCCACGTCTTCATCGCTCCACTCGGTTTGCTCCAGTTCTTCAAGCTGGGCAATCAGCATCGGCTGCGAGGCGGCGAAGCGCGCCCGCCGACGCAAGCTGTCGATCGCCTTGAAGCGTCCGGCCGATACCAGCCAGGCCCGCGGTTTATCGGGCACACCGTCACGCTGCCAGCGCTCGACCGCGATAAAGAAGGCCTCGTGCAGGGCTTCTTCAGCGAGGTCGAAATCCCCCAGCAGGCGAATCAGGGTCGCCAGGATTCGCCGCGAGTCCTGGCGATAAACCTGCTCGACCCGTGCCTTGACCGCGTCGGCGGGCATCAGGCGGACAGGCCTTGGGTCACCGGCCTGATGGCTCGGCTGGAAACAGGCTCAAGCCTCATGAAAGCGCTCCCGTGGAGGATGAACGTTCAGGGATTCAATTGCCGCACAGGCCGGACCTCGACGCAGCCAACCCGGGCCGCCGGTATGTTGCCGGCGACCTGGATAGCTTCGTTCAGATCCTTGGCATCGATCAGATAGAAGCCCGCCAGTTGCTCCTTGGTTTCGGCGAACGGGCCGTCGGTAATCGACAACTTGCCGCCGCGCATGCGCACCGTGGTGGCGGTTTGGACCGACTCCAGGGCTTCGGCCGCGACCATCCGGCCGCTGCCCTGGATCGATTCGGCGTAGGCCATGCATTCGGCGTCCTCGGGACTGTCCGGCGAGTTATGCAGAACCTGTTCGTTGCTGTACACCAGGCATAAATACTTCATGGAAAACTCCGTGATCGGACTGATCGACAAGGATGGCAGAAGCGAACCGCAGCCGCTCAGGGCTGCAGATCGAAAATCGCCGTCCCGGCCATCGGATCGAACGGCGCCGACCAATGCTCATGGACGATTTTCCACTGCCCGGCGGAACGTTTGTAGCACGCCGTTACGCGCATCCAGCAAGCCTGCTCCTCGCCTTTGTCGTTGGTGCCGCCGCAATAGGCCAGCCAGTGGGCGAACGCAATATTGTCGGCTGGCGTGATCTGCACCTGATGGAAATCGAACTTGTGCGGGCCGGGGCACATTTCCATGCAGGCCTCCCAGTGGGTCCGGTAGGCGACCTTGCCCTTGAATTGCAGGGCCTGGATGGCGTCGAACGAGACAATGTTGTCGTCGTAGAGCGCCATGACTTTTTCCACGTCCTTGGCCATGACAGCCTGGCGATAGGTGTCGATCAGCGCCTGGATTTCGGTTTCGGTGGCTTGGGTGTTCATGGTGGTTCTCCGCAGTTTTTTGTTAGAGACATCCTTTGTCGTTTGGAGAAACGGCGAATCGACAGCCAAACAAAAATAATCCAAAGAAAAAATTTCGCTAGAATCCAGAGTCCATTCTGTCGGCAAACAACGGACGTTTTGATGACCGCCCAGCTCGTGCCTTATGAAGACCTGACCCCGCTGCAACGGCAACAGGTCGAATCCATCGAAATCCACCCCGGACAAATCAAGTTTTCCGGCGACATCCACGGCGCGTTGCACACGCTGCTGTCCAAGCCCGGCCCAGGGGTCAAGGGTTTCGCGTTGCTGGCCGGCGAGGTTCCGGTGGCATTCCTGTTGCTCAAGCGTCCGCCCGTGTTGCCGGCCTGGGCCAACGAACACAGCGCGACTCTGCACGCCTTGCAAGTCGACCATCGTGCCCAGGGCAAAGGCTACGGCAAGGCCTGCCTGCAAGCGCTCCCCGCCGTGGCACGGGCAGCGTGGCCGGAAATCAAGGGATTGGAGCTTTCGGTCGATGCCGACAACGACTCGGCCATCGCCCTTTACGCCCGGCTGGGCTGGGTCGACAGCGGAGAGGCCTACAAGGGCCGCATCGGTTATGAGCGGCGGATGGGGTTGGTGTTTCAACCAGGCGGATCAGCCGCCGGGAGGACTGATCCATGTTGACCTCGATTGAACAACTGGAAGCGATCTACGGCCAGCCCCATGAGCGGGCAGTGCGCAAACAGATCCCTTTTCTCAACGAGGATTACCAGGCGATGGTCCGGGCCTCGCCAATGGTGATCATCGGCTCGGCAGGGCCTGATGGCTTGGACAGTTCGCCCCGTGGCGACGCACCGGGTTTCGTGCAGATCCTCGACGAACACACTCTGGCGCTCCCCGACCGCCCGGGCAATAACCGCATCGACACCCTACGCAACGTCCTTCATGACCCTCGGGTGTCCCTGCTGTTCATCATCCCCGGAATCGGTGAGACGTTGCGAGTCAACGGCACCGCGCGCATCAGCGTCGAACCCGAGCTGCTCGAGCGCTTCGCTGTCAACGGGAAGTTGCCTCGCACGGTATTGCTGATCGCGATCGAAGCGGCGTTTTTTCATTGCTCCAAAGCTATCGTGCGCTCAGAGCTGTGGAATCCGGAGCGCTACCTTGATCGCTCGGCAGTTCCCAGCGCCGGAGCGATCCACAAGCGTTTGAATGAGGGGTTCGATGCCGAGGCTTATGACCGTGAAACACCTGCGCGGGTGCAGGCCAGCCTGTATTGAATAATCCTCTTCGCGCCTGAGGACGCATGGGGCGGGTTACTTTGGCTTGAGGGGAATCCAGATTTCCAGGCTGCCTTCGCCGGTCCGGGGATTGAAGTCTTCGCTGTAGCGCTCGAATTCCGGCTCGTCCGCCGCTTCGTGGCCGGATCGAGGCAGCCATTCCTTCCAGATGTATTGGAAGGTGTCCGGCAGGTTTTTCAGCGGCCCCTTGTGCTCGAACACCGCGTACGGCCCGGGCTGGACCTCTATCCAGCGGTACTGTTCGGGCAGGTCGTCGAGCCGGCTGATTTCCACCCCGGCAATGTATTCGAAGCCACCTTGACCGTCCGGGTTGCAGCACACCCCGTAGGTGACTTCGTCTTTCTGCCCCGGCACCTTGCCGAGCCAAGGCAGGAATTTTTCCCAGAGCTGCGGGATGTCCTGGGCAGTGTCCTGGGTAAAACGCGCGCCGAAACCGGCGATCAGCTGAAAGCGTCCCTGTTCAAAGCGCGGCTCGCCTGCGTTAACGCGTTTTTGCGTTTCCATTGCTTCAACACTCCGGAAAACTTGAAGTCGGGCTTGGCAGTATAGAAGCCAAACCGTGATTGCCAGACCGTTTCGCTTGTCAAAGTCCTGGCAGGATAGCCGTAGCGTTTTTTCCTACAAACTCGTTGTAGCCAGAAACAATCACGTAAACGGCGAAATAACAGAAGATCGCCGCGGAAGCCCAATAGGAGTAGCGCAGCAACTTGTCCCCTAACAATTTTCCGCCTTGGGTCGCCGCCAGGCACAGGCCCGCGCTCCAAAGCAACCCGGCGCTGAGAAATCCTCCCAGGAACAACGCCGAACTGAGCACAGTGCCACCACCAGAGCGGGCAATCAGCGTCCCGCCCACCGCCGCGAACCAGAGAATGGCACTGGGAGATGACATCGCGAGGAAGATTCCCCGAAAGAACTCCTGGCGTGGCGAGTTGCCTCGAGTTTCGCTGGCCTCGGCCAACACTGCATGATGGTAGATCGCTGAATGAACCATCTTCGCGGCGAAATACAACAACAGGACCGAGCCGCCAATCCACAGCACCCAGCGCACCGTGTCGTATTGCAACAACACAGTCATCCCGGCCAACGCCAGGACTGCGTAGATCAAATCCCCTACACAGGTGCCCAGGCCCAGGGCAAAGCCTTGGAAATAGCCGCGTTGCATCGCCAGGGTGATCATCGCGATATTGGCCACGCCAATGTCCAGGCACAGCGAAAGGCTCAGCAGGAAGCCGCTGGAAAATTCCATCATTCGTTCCATCAAGATTGGGTGTGCAGTGTTTACCGATCCACGGACCGGCGGTGGCACCGCAGCCGGGGCAACAGTGTCGTCGAAAATAGTTCGATGCGGCTACTGGACAATCTGACATCAGCCCGATTATCTTGCGCCGCAGGCCACCGCAGTGGCCAACGTCGCTCGGACGGTTCCGGGCGCTCACGTATCTCGAGGCAACAATGGCCGAACAAGGTTCGCCGCGCCGCTTTGCGCGCATCGATCGACTCCCCCCGTACGTATTCAATATCACTGCCGAGCTGAAGATGGCTGCGCGTCGGCGCGGCGAAGACATCATCGACTTGAGCATGGGTAACCCCGACGGCGCCACGCCCCCACACATCGTGGAGAAACTGGTCACCGTCGCCCAGCGTGAAGACACCCACGGCTACTCCACGTCCAAAGGCATCCCACGCCTGCGCCGCGCCATTTCGCGCTGGTACAAGGACCGCTACGAAGTCGACATCGACCCGGAAAGCGAAGCCATCGTCACCATCGGTTCCAAGGAAGGCCTGGCGCACTTGATGCTGGCCACCCTGGACCAGGGCGACACGGTGCTGGTGCCCAACCCCAGCTATCCGATCCACATCTACGGCGCGGTGATTGCCGGCGCCCAGGTGCGTTCGGTGCCGCTGGTGCCTGGCGTGGATTTCTTCGATGAGCTGGAACGGGCCATTCGCGGCTCGATCCCGAAGCCGAAGATGATGATCCTCGGCTTCCCTTCCAACCCGACCGCGCAATGCGTGGAGTTGGATTTTTTCGAGCGGGTCATCGCCCTCGCCAAGCAGTACGACGTGCTGGTGATCCACGACCTGGCCTATGCCGACATCGTCTATGACGGCTGGAAAGCCCCGTCGATCATGCAGGTGCCCGGCGCGAAAGACATCGCGGTGGAATTTTTCACCCTGTCCAAGAGCTACAACATGGCCGGCTGGCGCATCGGCTTCATGGTCGGCAACCCGGAACTGGTCAGCGCCCTCGCGCGAATCAAGAGCTACCACGACTACGGCACTTTCACCCCGCTGCAAGTCGCCGCCATCGCCGCCCTCGAAGGCGACCAGCAATGCGTGCGCGATATCGCCGAGCAGTACCGCCAGCGCCGCAACGTGCTGGTCAAGGGCCTGCATGAGCTGGGCTGGATGGTGGAAAACCCGAAGGCGTCGATGTACGTCTGGGCCAAGATTCCCGATGCCTATGCGCACCTGGGGTCGTTGGAATTTGCCAAGAAGCTGTTGGCCGAGGCCAAGGTCTGCGTCTCGCCGGGGGTGGGGTTCGGGGAATATGGGGATGATCACGTGCGCTTTGCACTGATCGAGAACCAGGACCGGATTCGCCAGGCGGTGCGGGGGATTCGGGGGATGTTTCGGGCGGATGGGTTGATCAAAAAACCTGAGGCCTGACACAAAATTAATGTGGGAGCGGGCTTGCTCGCGAAGGCTGAGTGTCAGTCGAGTAGATGATGACTGACACACCGCCTTCGCGAG